>NZ_CAMVPN010000066.1 GCF_947169325.1 uncultured Methanobrevibacter sp.
ATCAACATAGTTTTGGTCCAGCATACTAGATAATAATGAAATCTGAAAACATCATACTTTTAATCTGTACTGTATTGTCATTTTTCGCCGTCTTTGCGGTCAATGCAGTGATGGTCGTAATTCCGTCAATCGCCGCCGAGTTTCACATGAGCAATATCGTTCAGAATTGGGCAATAATCATATTTCTGCTTGTGGTTGCCGTGCTGTCGGTTCCGGCAGGCCAGATTTCCGGTAAATACGGACTTAAAAAGGTTACAATAATCAGCGTCGTGCTTTTCATAGTTATTTCAATTGCCAATGTCCTTGTGGCCACTTCCGAGCAGTTTCTGCTTTGCCGGCTGATACTGGGAATTTCCTTGGCGTTTTTTAACGTGACATCAATGGCAATGGTAGTGTCCGCATTTCCTCCCGAAGAAAGGGGTAAAGCACTGGGAATTGTCATCACAGGCGTTTACATAGGGCTGTCTCTCTCACCGGTTCTTGGAGGGGTCTTGAATTACCAGCTGGGCTGGCGATCTGTAGTGCTCTTCGGAGTTCCGTTCCTTCTGGCCACACTCGTGCTGATATTGACCAAGGTTGATGAGGAGTGGATTACCTTTGAAGGCGTACCTCTTGACGTCAAGGGGTCAGTATCATACGGTATAGGTATGGTACTCTTCATGTACGGCTTTACAATACTCAACGAGACATTAGGAGTGATATTGACCGCTTTGGGTGTAATGTTTTTAATACTCTTTGGATATATTGAATTGAGAGAAGACCATCCTGTATTTGACGTGAGGTTTTTTAAAAACCGCAAGTTCCTCTCATCAAATTTCGCATCATTATGCGCCTATCTGGCAACATTTGCAGTCACCACAATTCTGAATTACCATCTGCAGTACATCAAAGGCATGGATTCACAGACTGCAGGAATTATTCTTCTTGCTGCACCATTGTGCCAGGTTGTTCTGGCTCCGATTGCCGGAAGGCTGTCAGACAAATACGTTCCGCAGATTCTTGCAGCAATTGGAATGGGACTTGGAACAGTTTCGCTGATTCTGTTCACATTCTTAAACGAGTCAACATCCCTCGAATTTTTGATAGTGGCAATGATAATCTATGGTATTGGATTCGGATTGTTCTCGCCGCCTAACACCAATGTCATAATGAGCTCCGTTCCGCCAAAGGACACTTCCGTTGCATCAGCATCCGTAGCAACAATGAGGACTGTCGGCCAGGCAATGAGTATGGGAATACTGACGCTTGTCTTTGCATTTGTAATGGGTGATGTTCCGATTGTGGAGCAGTACTATCCGTTATTAATCAGCAGCTGTCAGATAACCTGCATTATTTGTGTGGTGTTGTGTATAGCGTCCGTATTTGCTTCGTTTGTGGGAATCAAATCTAAAGATGCGATTTAGTTATTCATATTACTTTTTTTGCATAATGATGAGGTAATGAAAATTCCATTATAATGAAAAAAATTCACTGCATTATGTATTCTAGATTTAATTAGGTTCCAGTAGAATAATGTATTCCCTTTTCGGATTGGGATACTTGTCGATAACCTTATCCACAATGAGCTCCTCTTTTTGCAGCAATCTTCCCTCATCCAAATTTGAAAATACGCGGATTTCAAGAATTTTTTCGTTCCGATTGCTTTCTTTCATAAAATCTAAGGATATTTGAGGATTTTCTAGTTCTTGTGTGATGATTTTTGGCAAATCGTAAATCAGGTTCCTCATTTCACAATCTGTGTCAATAAAATTCGTTATTTCAGTAAGAGTGGCTGATGGAAATTTGTAATGCTCTTTTAGAAATCCGATTAGTTTTGTTTCTTGCTTTGACATAATAATCGTATTTAACTTAAATCTGATTAATTTTTCATAAGTCTTACAGGATGCTTAATTAATTCATCAAGAAGGATGAAAATCTCTTCAGCTTTCTTTTTAGAAGTTTTTAACTGATTATCTCTAAGTTCACTTTTACGATAATCTGCATGAACTCTGTTTCTTTTCAATATTTTTAACTTTTCCCCCAATTCCTTTTCTTTTTCAAATGGTGAATTTTCCAATGCATCAATTAGAATGGTATGTGCATGGTCGGAGGGCAATGTTCTTCTAAAGGAGTCCTCATAATACTGTTTGGCAGGGTGGAAAACTGAATAGTAATAGCGGGATATTGAGGAACGTTGATATTCTTCATCAGTGGAATGGTCTTGTAAATGTTTAGCAACATTATAATACTTATCGAATTTAAAGGATGCCATGCTACCATAACTCCACACAAACTAATCCATTTATGTTTTTTGAGAATTTTGATTTGTATATAGGTTCATTTTTAAATTTTGTTAATGTTTCATAATCTTCATTAAATTTTGAACCTTTAATAGAAATCAGTATAAAATCCAATTTTCTGGATTCGGGATCTTCACAAAATTCAATAATCTTTTGATAATTTGGGAAGTAATCGTTAAGTAGTGGAGTAATTTCGTGAATGAAGTCAAGGAGTTCATCATGACCTTCTGTGAAGTTCTTTACCTTGTCGATATCGGTTATGGTATAATCATTTGATAATTTGTTGAAATTATCATCGTTATCTGGCATATTTGTCAATCCGGTGTAGCTATTTTCCTGTGGTATTTGCATATCAATTCTCTGAGAAATAAATGGTTTCATAATTTTAGCCTCCTGTGGTTAATTAAATATTGTAATATGGTATGTAGAGGAGGTTATTTATACTTTTAGTTTTCTCTCAGAGCAATTTTACACGCTCAGAGCAATTTTGCATGCTGAATAAAAAAATAAGGTTGAAAGATAAATATTATCTTTCTTTGACGGTGACTTTGTTCATTTTGTCACCTTGGCGGATTGCGTTTACAACGTCCTGGCCTTCAATTACCTGACCGAATACGGTGTGCACTCCGTCCAGGTGTGGCTGTGGGGAGTGGGTAATGAAGAATTGGCTTCCGCCTGTGTCTTTACCTGCGTGTGCCATTGACAATGCGCCGGTACCGTGCTTGTGAGGGTTTCCTTCGGTTTCACATTTGATGGTGTAACCTGGTCCTCCAGTACCGTTTCCGATAGGACATCCTCCTTGGATTACAAAGTTTGGAATTACTCTGTGGAATGTCAGTCCGTCATAAAATCCTTCATTGGCCAATTTTTCAAAGTTGGCTACAGTTCCAGGCGCTTCGTTCGGGAAAAGTTCTAAAACGATATTCCCTTTATCAGTTTCGATTGTTGCGACTTTCATTTTATCACCTATTTTTATTATGGTTCAATCTATTAATTAAATATATCGTTAAATAATGCAGAAAATCTTATATTAAAAAAATAGTCTTTTTTAATGCCTATATTGTGAGTTTTACCTCACAATCCTCCCATTAGGCATTAAAACCAATTCATTACGAAGGATTCCTCAATTGAGGTGAACCTCCTATGTAAGTGTATCATTCAGGACATATATAAATTTGATTATTTGAGAATGGTGTGTCCATTTCATTGAATTTAATGTTTCGGTGGTTGATTTCGTAGAAGTATTTATTATTGATGAAGTCTAAATTAATCTAATGATTAAATAGTTTAAGGAGGATTAGAATGAATACTCAGGAATTGATTAAGATTGAAGATGATTATTTCATTAACACTTTCACCCGACAGCCAATCGTTCTCGACCATGGGGAAGGTGTAAAGGTAACTGACATTGACGGAAAGGAATACATTGACATGTTTGCTGGAATTGCCGTAAACGCTTTGGGCCACAATCATCCTGCACTGGTCAAGGCCATTCAGGACCAGGCTGAAAAGCTCATTCACATTTCAAGCATCTACTATAACGAACCTGCTCTGGTTTATGCCAAAAAGCTGATTGACAAGACAAGTTTCGATCGGATATTTTATGCAAACAGCGGTGCTGAGGCAAACGAAGGGGCAATCAAGCTGGCAGTCAAATACACAGGAAAAAGCGAAGTCATATCCACAGTGGAGTCATTCCATGGACGGACAATAATGACTTTGGCTGCCACAGGCCATGAGCATTACCATGAGCCTTTCAAGGCAATCCTGCCAAAGGGTTTCATAAACGTCCCATACAATGACATTGATGCCATTAAAGAAGCAATTACAGAAAACACCGCAGCAATCATAGTCGAGCCTATCCAGGGTGAAGGCGGAGTCAACGTTCCGGATAAGGATTACTTAAAGCAGATTGAAGAGCTGTGCCATGAGAAAGACATAGTCTTCATCGTCGATGAGGTCCAGACAGGTTTCGGCCGATGCGGAACACTCTTTGCACACGAACTCTTTGACGTCAAGCCTGATATCATGACAATGGCAAAAGGAATAGGCGGAGGAGTCCCAATGGGGGGAATCCTTGCAACAGAAAAGGTTGCAGGTGCATTCGTGCCTGGCGATCACGGAACCACTTTTGGAGGAGGACCTCTTGTATGTGCAGCAGCAAATGCCGTTTTGGACACCATTGATGAGGAAAACATCCTTGACAATGTCAATGAGGTCGGAGAATATTTCATTGACGAACTTAAGAAACTTGACAAGGAAATCATCGCTGACGTCCGGGGCAAAGGCCTGATGGTTGGTGTCGAGCTGACCAAGCCAGGAGCGGAATACGTCGACAAGCTTCGCGAAGCAGGATTTTTAATCAACTGCACAGCCGATAAGGTATTGCGGTTCGTTCCACCGCTCATAATTACAAAAGCCGACATTGACGAGTTCGTAAAGGCATTGGACGAAATATTATAGGGTGGTTTGATGGGTATCCATACTGAATATTCCTGCGAGGAATGCAACTTCAAATACGAGGATTCATCCGACATATTCTGGATTGACAAGGCTGGTAATGTTCATGTGGGTATGCTTGCCGTCAGCTCATCCGATGAAGCCTCAAAGGCACTTGCATCCGGCGGAATCTACAAGTACTACTGCTACAACTGCAACAAGCCCGTCTATAACTTCCACGTCACCGAAAAGTCTGCTGAAATTCCAAGGGAATACATCATCTCCCTTATAGAAAAGATGGATGACAATTTAAAAATCATAGATTTCGACAGCAAGTTCCAGAACTGCATAAAATGCTCAAAGGAACTGGAGCTGAAGCTTGAAAAGACATTCGTGCTTGACAGTGAAGGTGAGTTTCATGTTGGTGATGACATGGACGACATTCTGGAAATGCCTACCGACTTTTCCGGAAAGTATTATGGATACTACTGCAAAGACTGCTCAAAGCAGATTAACAAGTTCGTAATCTATGAAAACAATGCGGAGCTGGAGGATTCCCTCATAAAGGAGATTCTTCAGGACCACACAAACGATCTGACAGTCTTCATCAACGGAAGCTATGAATATTGTCCGGATTGCGGAGACGGTCTTCACGTGCTTTCAGAGGATTCGCTTTGTCCGAAATGCAGAATTGGAGTTTTAAAAATCGAAAAGAGATCCTTTTCAGATTAAATCTCCCAATCTTTCTTTTTTAACATTTTTTCAAGGGATGTTGACACATCCAACGTTCTCATTTTTTCAATATCTGCCCACATCCAGTCAGTGTGCTCTTCGCTTATTTTAACCTCTCCTCCTGTGACGTCAAGATACATCATGATCTGTACGGTTCTTTTGTGGGAATAGTCGTTCTGAATTGCCTCTGCAAAATCCCCGACATTAACGTCAAGGTTTGTCTCTTCCTTAATCTCACGGATGAGTGCATCAGTGAAGAATTCTCCCTTTTCCACCTTTCCTCCTGGAAGTTCCCATGTTTCAGGGTCTGTCCTGCTTTTCGGATGCCTTTTTACAATTAGAATTTCATTGTTTTCGTTTTTGATAATTCCCCTTACTGTTAATCCATATGCTTTCATGGTATTCTTTTTGATTTACATTGTTATAAGTTGAACGGAAGTATTTGCAAGAAAATAATAATATTCTTTGCCATAATTTTAATTTTAAGGAGTATTTGAGTATTTAATTCATGTTATAATTTCATATTAAAATCAATATTGATTTTTGAGTGTTTAAAGTATTTATATGGTGATTTGGATAGAGTAGTCATGTTTTTAATTAACCGATATTCTACTTGTACTAAATTATGTACAAGTTTTTATATACTCCTTGTCCTAAATTATGTACAAGGAGGTTTTGAGAGTTGATAGGTATGGGTTCCAAAGAAGATTATTTAAAATATATTGTTAAGCAGATACAAACAACACCATATGTCGCAAATGAATTTTTACAAACTCAAAATACTGAATTTAAGCCTCGTAATTCATTTGAAGACTTGCAAAAATATGTTGATGATTTTTTAAACGGATATGAAGAAAACAGATTCATTACAATGCCTGGGCTTCGTGGAATTGGGAAAAGTACCATGGTATTTCAAATTTACAATCATCTCATTGAAAGGGGAATTGACAAAAACAGAATTCTCTATGTCCCAATAGATCAGATGAATTCCATTCCAAAAGCCAATTTAAATGAGCTAATTGATGTTTTCGTTGAAGATATTCACCATAAATATCCGGCATCACTGGATAAGGAATTGTTTCTACTGGTTGATGAGGCTCAAGAAGAAAAAAATTGGTCAAAAATCGGAAAAATAATATATGACCAATCTAAAAAAATTTTCATGATATTCACCGGTTCAAAAGCATTAGATTTTGAATTAGATTTGAATGCGGTTAGAAGAACAAGTATTGAAAGAATTTACCCAATGAATTTTCAGGAATATCTGTTTTTAAAATACCACATTCCACCTATCGGGATTTCAACAGATATTATGGACATGTTATTGACAGGAAATGTTGAAAACGTTGTTAAAAAGGAGACAGATTTGTTAAATTATACTTCTTCTATTGGAAAACCATTAATAAAAGAATTCGAACATTTCTTATATGTTGGAGGATTTCCATTAAGCTTAAATCAAGATGAGATTAATGCACATAGGAAAATCTTTGAGGTTGTTGAAAGAGTAATTGACAAAGATGTGAGCCAATATAGAGCATTTAATGGAGATACCAATAAAATATTATTCAATATTCTGTCATTTTTGGCTACTCAAAAGCCTGGAGAAGTTTCAGTAAATAAGTTATCTAAAAATCTGGCCACTTCAAGGTCAAATGTAATAGATTTGTTGGATATTCTTGAAAAGACTCATTTAATATTCCACATCAAACCTTATGGGGAAGCCGGAAAAACAGTTAGAAAACCCTCCAAATATTATTTTTTGTCTCCGTCCATAACTGCAAGCATTAATTTCAACTTGGGTAAACATACCCCTGCCAGTAAAGATTATAGGGGAATTTTAGCTGAAACTCTTGTTGCATCAACTTTCTTCAGGTTAAATAACACTATTTCAAAACCAAATGGAATTTTTTATCCTCCTGAGAAAGGAATGGCTGATTTTATAATAACTACTTTTGAAGGGGATAAAATACCGGTTGAAGTTGGAATTGGTAAAAAAAGCCCAAAACATGTCATTAACACAATGAATAAATATAACTGCGAATATGGAATTGTAGTGTCCCAAACCACAGACCTAATTAAAAAAGATAATGATATTATATTCTTGCCTTTGACTACATTTTCATTGATGTAATCAAATTAAGTTTCATTTTTCTTTTTGAATTGGCAAAATCATCGGCAAAAGCCTTTCCTTCACTAGTTTTAAATAACTTAATCAAGATAACTAAATATATAATGTAACTTTTTTAGGAGTTTTATTATGGATTTAAATATTAAAGTAAACGACAAAAACCACCTTGACATCGGTGGAGCGGATGCAATCGAGATTGCAGAAGAATTCGGAACTCCAACCTATGTAATTGACGAAGCCCGAATAAGGGACAACTACAATAGGTTCTATTCAGCTTTCAGCAAATATTACGATGATTTTAAAGTGTTTTACGCATGTAAAGCCAATACCAACCTTGCAGTAATGAAAATATTGGAATCTGAAGGTTGCTGTATTGATGCGGTTTCCCCTGGAGAGGTTCACATTGCAAAAATGACTGGATTTTCAGGCGACAGAATACTTTTTACAGGAAACAACATTACCAATGACGAATTAAAATTCGTACACGATGAAGGGACTGTCCTCAACATCGATTCAGTCTCAGCACTCAAAAGGCTAGCCAGTGTGGTTGACCCGGAAGGTTTGAAAATCTCATTCAGGGTGAATCCTATGGTAGGTGCAGGACACCATGACCACTGCATAACCGGTGGAGTAATGAGCAAATTTGGTATCATGGACAGTGAAGCTGTTGAAGTCTATGAAATGGCAAAAGAACTTGGATTCAATCCAATTGGTATGCACTCACATATCGGATCCGGAATCCTTGACCCTGAACCTTTCAAACTGGCAATCGAATCAACAATGGACATTGCCGGAAAAGTGCATCAGGAAGCAGGAATCGACTTCGAGTTCGTTGATTTCGGAGGAGGTGTAGGAATCCCTTACACTCCAGAAGAAAACATCGTGGATTTGGATAAATTCGCAGAAGTCAATGTCGGACTTTTCAAAGAAAAACTTGAACAATATGACATGGGAAACCCTACAATGTATCTCGAGCCTGGAAGGTATCTTGTCGGAGACGCAAGCGTTCTTCTCGTAACTGTTAATAGCGTAAAGCAAAGCTACAGAAAATTCATAGGTGTGGATGCAGGTTTCCACACACTCCTAAGGCCTGCAATGTATGATTCATACCACCACATCGTAGATGCAAGCAAAATGGATGCTCCAATGACTCAGGAAGTTGACATTGCAGGTAATGTCTGCGAATCAGGAGACCTCTTCGCACGTGACAGACCAATGCCTGACGTTGAGGAAGGAGATGTCCTAGGTATATTGAATGCAGGAGCATACGGATTTACAATGTCATCCAATTACAATTCAAGACCTCTTGCCTCTGAAGTGCTAGTCACAGATGGCAAATGCTCTTTAGTGCGTGAAAGAGAAACATTTGAAGACTTATATGCAAAACAATGCATTCCACCACACTTAAAATAAGTGATTATTATGGTAGACTTAAAAGGATTGAAATTTTCAAAAATGCACGGAATAGGCAATGACTTTCCAATAATCGATGAAAGCAAAGGGGAAGTCATCCCTGAAGCAGACAAGCCTGAAGCATGCAGAATTCTATGCCACAGAAATTTCGGTGTAGGCGGTGATGGAGTATTGTTTGTAGAGCCTTCAGACGTGGCCGATATCGGATACAGGATGTTCAACCCGGACGGAAGCGAAGCTGAAATGTGCGGAAACGGAATCAGATGCTTTGGAGACTTTGTCTACAGAAAAGGCATTCTAAGACAGGAAAAGATGACAGTCGAGACAAGGGCAGGAATCAAGACAATCGAAATCACTCTTGAGGACGGCGATCCGGTACTCTTCAAGGTTGACATGGGACTGTCCACTTTCAAAACCCCTGAAATCCCAATGACAGCCGATGTGGATGAATTTTTAAACGGCGAGCTTGAGGTCATTGATACAACCTTCAACCTGACAGCTATCAGCGTCGGAAATCCTCATGCGATAATATTTGTCGATAATGTGGATGAAATCGACATTGACAAGTACGGTCCGGCCATTGAGGCCCATGAAGTTTTCCCTGAAAAGATTAACGTACACTTCGTTGAAGTGATTTCCAAAAACGAGGGCAAAATGATTACATGGGAACGTGGTGCCGGCGTGACACTTGCATGCGGTACCGGTGCGACTTCAACTGCAATTTCAGGATTCAAGCTAGGCCTGTTCGATGAAAATGTCTTGCTCCACCTTCCTGGAGGAGACCTGAAGTTCACAGTATATGAAAAAGAGGATGCTCTTGGAGCCTTCATGGAAGGCCCTGCTGAGCTGGTCTTTGACGGAGAATTCTAATTCTCCTATTTATCTATTTTTTCTGAATAATCCCAATGCAATATCTATTATACCTAAAATAATTACTATCGCTAGCCAAATGCTTACGTGGCCCCTGAGTATAATGAATATTATTCCCAAAATTATCAGTGCAATTCCTGTTAAAATTGACATTTTCCATTGTTCCATTCTTAATCACCTTTTTATATTTTATATGCATTAATTAACGTAATGTCTTCAAAAAAGAAATGCTCAGTAGCTTTGATTTCGGCAATGAATCCCATTTCATCAAATTTATCCAGGGTTTCGTCGTTGCCTGAAAATGAGGACTGTATCATCTGCACAATTCCACCATCATTTAAATGATTTGACACTTCATTTAAAAAAAGATCTATAACTTTCCTGCCATTTAATCCACCGTCGAATGCATAATTTAAATTGCTATCAATAACTTCGTCTTCTTCGGTAGGTAGATATGGAGTATTAAATAAAATTACATCAAACTTTCTGTTTTTCACAGGCTCGAATAGGTTTCCAAAAAGAATTTCGATGTTTTCGATATTGTTTGCCTCGAAGTTTTTCCGTGCCAGCTCGCAGGCGTCAAAGTTGATGTCGGTAACTGTGATTTTGTCTGTCAGCCTTGAGGCATACATCGCAACTATTCCTGAACCGGTTCCTATTTCAAGAACGCTATGGCCTTCCTTGATTTCAAGATTTTCCGCCAGGAGGTAGCTGTCTTCGGCGGGAATGTAAACGTTGTCATCAGTATTAATTATAAAATCAGGCATATTATCACTCGCTTAAGATTCTGTTCAGTTCCTTTGATAAAATGAGTATCTCTTCCGGGCTGACGACCATCACTCTTTTTTTGAGGTATTCGTTTAGCTTTTCATCCTCAATGGCATTGATTTTCTCCTTCATCTGCTTTTTGTCAAGAGAGCATATTATGTGTCTTGAGTCGATGAGGGCGTTTCTTATTTTCTTGTTTCTGTGCTGGAATAATGCCTTTGTAAAATTCGAATAGACCTTAAAATCATCTTCTGATATCTTATTTTCCTTTGGAGTTAATTTGACAACAGTGGAGTCGACTTTAGGCTTTGGAATAAAACTTTCTGCACTCACGTCAGTCAGGGTTTCGACGTCACATTTGAAATATAGCATCGCCGAAAGCCTGGAATAGTCCTTTGTTCCGACTTCTCCGGTCATGCGCTCTGCAAACTCCTTTTGATACATCAGAATTGCCATGTCAAAATCATAGTTCAAAAATTTAAAAGTAATCGGTGATGAAATCTGGTAAGGCAGATTGGAGACGATTTTGTTGAATTTTGGAAAATCGACATTTAGTGCATCGTCGTTTATAAGCTCAACGTTGTCGATTTTTTCCTTTCTAAGCCTTTCCTTTAGTATGTTGGCGATGTTGGTGTCCTGTTCTATGGCTATTACCTTTCCTGCTCTTTTGGCAAGCTCAAGGGTTAATGTACCTATCCCGGTTCCTATCTCTAAAACGAAATCATTGCTGTTAATGTCGCCAAAGTCGATTATCTGATCTCTTTTGTTTTTGTCTATCAGATAGTTCTGGCCAAGATTCCTGTTCAGCTTTATCCCATACTGGTTTAAGATGCCTTTAGTTTGTTTGGATAAGGATTGGGAAGGTTCATTACTCAAATTATCACGTTATCTTGGGCGTCTTGCATTTCTTGGAGGCTGTGTGAAGATGTAGTATTTGCTTTTGCCTCTTCTGACTGTAGTGGTGTCCAATTCCTGCTTGACCCTGTTTACAATCATTCCTGCAGGATCTGTCAATGTAGGTAATCTTTCTGTAATGTCCTCGAAGCTTTCGAAAGGCTTTTCCTCTCTTGCCTTGATGATGTCCCACATGTATTTTTTACCTATTCCCGGAATCAGCTCCAGGGAGTGAAGCCTTGTACTTACTGAGTCTGCAGTGTTGAAGAATTCAACGTATTTTTCCTCATTGGCTTCTACAATATCGCGAATAGCGTATTCAAGTTCTATTCTGCTTGTAGCGGTAAGGTTTTCAAAGTTCAATTTGCCAAGAACCCTGTAGATTTTGTCTCTTTTGCCTTTTCCGATATATACGGTGTCCTGTATCTCCAAATCAACACCGGTCTTAGGAGCAAGTTCTAGTAAAGTGAATTGTTCTGTACCAATAGCTTGAGCAATAGCTTTTCCACCAAACTTGGACATGTCTGATTTGACATATCCTCTGCTTAAATAATCAAGAATAACAGCATTTTCCTCTTTCTTTACTGTTGGTGTCTTTTCTCTTTTATCATTCTTATTCATATAATCACTCACTATTGTTTCATTAGTCGCAAAATGGACTATAATATAAACTTACCAATATTTTTATTTTTTAAATGTTATAAACATATCTAAAAAATGAGCCGTAATAATAGATAAAATAAATAAAAAAAAGGAATAGTTTGAAACTATTCTATATAGTCATACTGTTCCAATAATTCAAGGACTTTTTCCATATCCTCTTTTGAGAATTGGCCTGGCTCTTTTGCAAAAATAAGTCTCATGTCAGCCAAGTCCTGTGGAATCAAATCAACAATATGAACTGCAACTTTTTCTCTTAGGTTAAATTCGCTTTTGAGCTTTTCAATGATTTCTTCAGCGTCTTCAGCGGAATATCTTTTGAACCTTGCAAGATGGTTCAATGTAATGTTCTGTTCGTAGTTCAATTCGTTTTCATTGGAAAACTCGTCAAGAACTTCCTTAACCTTTGCACCTGGAATAGGTTCAGTTGAAATTATGTTTTTTCCAATCATAAAACTCAGTTTTGTAATTTTAAGTGATCTGGTCTAACGATTAATTCTTTTGCTTTGTTCCCATCTTTTAATGCTACAATGTATGCTTTTCCTTTTTGACCGATTACTTTTCCGGTTTTTCCGTGGAATCTAGGAGCAGGTTGTCCTTTTTGGATGGATGGGTTGATGGTAATGTGAACCAAGTCTCCTTCTTCGAATCTTTGGAGCCTGTTGGTAATAGGGTTGGTTCTACCAGGTCTTTGTACTTTAGTCATCTTTTTTCTTGATCTACTTTTTAATCCTCTTGATCTTTGCATTGTATAACCTCTAATCAGTTCTAGTCTGGGTATAAATCCATGTCATCAGCTGCCTAGTATCAAAAAAGCCCATAAATACTAGTGACATGGAATGTGAAAATAATATATTATCATCAGTGATATGATAATATTATATTTTTAGTTTAATGTCATTAATATACTTTTAGTTTTTCAGTGATTTTGATAGGTAAATTAATGTTTTTGGAAAAATAATTTTTGATGGTTTGGTGTTAAAAAAATGGTGTGAAGAAGATAACTGTTTAGTTATCTTCAAATCTTCTTCTGTCAATTAATTCTTGACGTTTACCTGGGTTCCATCCTCCGGATGCGGATTTTGCACGTCCCACTTGTTGGACGTATCCGGTAATTCTGTCATACCATTCCACATCTTCTGATTCACCACAGGTAGGGCATGTATTGTTGAGCCCTTTCATTAAAGTTTTACATTTTAAACAGAAGCTTAAAGCTGAGCTGTAAGCCCAAAATCCGATGTCGGATTTTTTAGCTATTTTGTTGGTCAAGCTCATGAGTGAATCCGGATCTGAGTATGATTCTCCCATGAATGCATGGAAGATGTGTCCTCCCGGAGTCAGGCTGTGATATTGCTCTTCGATTTTGATTTTTTCAATGAGTGATGCGCTGGTGTCAACAGGCACATGTGAAGAGTTTGTGTAGTAGTTTGCGTTTCCGTCACCCTGTACGATGACTTCATCTCCGAACTGTTTTTTGTCAAGTGTTGCAAATCTGTATGCAGTGGATTCTGCAGGGGTTTGCAGTACAGACCATCTGAGTCCGGTTTCATCTTTAAGTTGTTCGGCTCTTTGGTTTACGTATTCAAGACATTTTACACCGAACTTGTTGGCGTCAGGGTTTTCGATTCCTTCGCCGAAGAGTGATAGGAGCATTTCGTTGAGTCCAACGAAACCGAATGATAAGGTTGAGTTTTCGATTCTGTAGTATGATTCTTCAGCCACTTGCTGTTTGAGGAAAGGCAATATGTGGAAGTCGTTTAAGCATTTAAGTCCCTGTTCCCTTCTAAGCATCAGGGTTTCAACTGCAAGGTCCATGTATTCGTCAAGGTATTCGAATACCTGTGATTCGTCTTTGGACTGGTATCCGATTCTTGGGAAGTTGAGGGTAACGTATGCGAGGTTACCGGTTCTCAGGCAGTCCTTGTCCCAGTCGCCTGTCCAAGTGTCCTGCAGACATGTTCGACATCCCATGTAGTTTGCCATTTTTCCTCTGTATTTAGGGAACATGTTGACGAAGTATGAGGAACCGTATTTTGCTGAAAGCTCGTGAACCAGACGGATGTCGTCTTCGTATTCGCTGTTCATGGTTTCAGGCCTTAATGTGTAGATTGTATTTGGGAACAGGTGAGGTTTTCCTTCGTTGTCTCCTTCAAGAAGGGTTTCAGTAAATGCCCTTTGAATCAATCTGGTTTCTTCCTCATAGTCTGCATAGGTTCCGACGACTTTACCTTTAGGTCCGTATGCGGTTTCATCTTTTAAAAAGTCAGGAACACCGAATTCCAATGCCATACTTGTAAATGGTACTTGTGATCCTCTTGCTGCGTATGCCATGTTGAGGTTGTAGACGAGCATCTGTACGGACTGTTTGATTTCATCATAGGTTCTTCCTCTTGCAAACGGAGCGACGAATACGTTCCAGAGTGACATTCCTTGTCCTCCAGACATGTTCTGCTGTGCAGCAAGCATGATTTCGCCTGTGTGGTTCATTAAGGTTTCCATGTGGTTAGGTGCACCTGCAATGGAGGTGTGGTCACCGGTACCGTCCACTTTAAGTCCGTATT
>NZ_CAMVPN010000067.1 GCF_947169325.1 uncultured Methanobrevibacter sp.
ATTTCACTATTGATAAGGCTGATTTGACATTTAATATTTCCTCCATAGATATTAAAATTGGTCAGGTTGCTGAAATCACTATTCAGGTTGCTCCAAGAACTTCAGGTACTTTCACAATTGGCAGTGATATTTTAACTATTCCAATGTCCGGTCTGGTCACTTATGGTATTGCTGATTTGGAAATAGGAAATTACACTTATACTGCAGCCTATAATGGTAATAATTATAAAACCATTTCAAATTCAACTTACTTTAAGGTTAGTGAGTATCCGATTCCGCAAGTACCTAATAATGGTTTAAACCCACAAAATACTAAAAAATCAGGTTACGAAACAAATGCCAATGGAAACATAGAGTTCATTATTCCATTTAATGAAACTGTTTCAGGTGATTTGGTTATTGATAGTTTAGGTAATATTTACATTACTTCAAGTAATGGGGTTTATTGTTTTAATCAGACTAATCAGTTATGGTATTGGTCTTCAAATACTTTTGAAGGTAATCTTTCAGGAATTGCAATAAGCCGTGATGTTATAATTGCACCTAAATCAGGTGATACTTTATACTTCATCAATCAGACTTCTGGTGAAAGGTATGGTGGATCCAATATCTATCAGGGTTCAAGTTTATTTGCACCTGTTGTGGACTCCAATGCTAACTTATACATCGTTAGCGAATACCAGTATTCCTCTGAAGATTATAAGCTGGTATTCATTCCATACAGTTTGTGGGAAAATGGTGGTAATCCTACTTTGGTCACTATTGGTAATACCGAGCCGTTATGTGCCCCAACCTTGAATGATGATGTTATTGTTGTCATTTCAGATAACAGATTCAGACTTATCAATGCAAAAACATTGGAAACTATCTCTATTAAGTCAGGTAACTTCCAGGCTGTAAGGCCACTAATCGGTGAAGGTAATATCATTTATTCTATTTTAAGTGACAGTATTGTTGCTTATAATAGTAATGGTGTGCAGGCTTGGAAAACTAAGGTAACTGGTGGTGCCGGAACAGTATTGGCATTGGATAATGAGCAAGGTTTGTATCATGTCAACGCTAAAGGAGTTCTTTACCGTTATGATTTAATTGATGGTAAACAATTCAAGTTCTCAGATTTAAAGGTAACTTCCGGAATCCTTATTGATGCTAACAATAATATATACTTCGGATCAAACAATATGTTCTATGCTCTTGACAGTGAAGGAAACATCATCTGGAAATCTGATTTGGGCTCTAAAATTATTGGAAATCCTGTAATGGATGCTTCCGGTTTGATTTATGTTCCAACCGAAAACAGCATCACTGCATTGACATATGCTCCTTTATCTAATCCTGATTTGAAAGTCAGCGTTGATGATATTGTTGAAGGCCAAAAAGCAACAATCACAATCACCTGGAACAATCAAACCACTGGAAGTGTATCATACACTGTAAACGGTGAAGATGTAACAGTTGATGCTGGAGATGCTAAAATAACCAAAGTAATTTCAGGTTTGACTGCTGGTTACTATGACGTTAGTGTCTCTTATTTTGGTGATATGAGATTTAAAGAAAGTACTGTGACTAAGACTTTTGCTGTTAGGTCAACTGATGATGTTGCAAACAACATTCTCTTTGACGGCAATCAAACATTCACCTTCAGCCTAACTAATGCTCAGGGCAATCTGACAGTCGATGCTGCTGGAAAAACCTACAATAAAGCATTAATAAATGGTCAGGCTAGCATTACTATAGATAAGTTGTCTCCAGGGGACTGGGATGCAGTTGTAACATATTCCGGTGACATGCAATATAATAAGGCAAACCGTACTTTCAGCATTGAAATTCCTAAATACAACATAGATTTAAATGAGGTAATAACAACTGAAAATATTGTCTCAAGAATTTCAGTCTCACTTCCAAGCGATGCAACAGGTAACTTAACTTTGTCTGTTGGTACTACCAAAAAATACACAGAAACAATAACTGCAGGTAATGCTGTAATCATTGTTGATGATTTGCCTGAAGGAAATTACTCAGCAACACTCACATATTCAGGTGACAATAATTATGAAAGTGTTTCTAAAACAATCAGTATCAATCCGGCTAAAATCAAAGTAATCTTGGATGACACCAATGTCATTGTCAAGTCAGGCAAAGTACCTGAAGTTTCAATTAAATTAGCTGATAATGCTACCGGCAGTTTCACAGTAACAGTTGATGGTGAAGAATACTCTGCTGATGTTTCAGAGGAATTGACCATTTCTGGTTTGGAACCTGGAAACTACACTGCAACATTAACATATGGTGGTGATTTAAGATATTCCAAGGCGACTACAGAAATCCGCTTTGAAGTTCCAAAGATTGTTTTACAGTTCAATGATTCCAATTTAATCATCTCTAAACTCGATGACGGAATAATAGTCGATGTAACCTTGCCGGGTGATGCTCGCGGTGACATTGTGATTAGTGTAAACGGCACCAATTACACAAGTAAATTAAATGGTGGTGTTGCATCTCTCAAAGTCACTGGTCTGGCTCCTGAAAACTATCAATCCACAGTAACATATGTGGGCAGTGATAAATACGAAGCAGTCAGCAAGATTTTCAGATTCTCCATTGGTATGGTTGATGTCAGCTTCAATGACACTACTTTAAGTGTCATGTCTCCAAGTCCGCAACCTGTTGTTAATGTAGAATTCGACAAGGCCGTTACTGGTAACATTACCGTAACCGTAAACAATAAGGAATTCATTAATGAATTGATTGACGGCAGCTGTTCTGTTGAAATCACCGGTTTGAATCCTGGAAATTACAGTGCAACTGTTGCCTATTCAGGCGATGCAAAATACGGTGCAACCGAAAAGACAATCCAATTGGAAGTTCCAAAAATTACTGCTACATTGGAAAATCTCGTTGTCAAATCAAATGTTACTGTTCCTGCAGTATCCGTTATGCTCCCATCAGATGCAACAGGTAATCTGACTGTAGACATCAACGGAAATGTCTACATTGGTAATGTCATTAATGGTAGCTGTTCTGTTGAGCTCACTGGCCTTGATCCTGGAAACTACACTGCAACTGTTGCCTATTCGGGTGACGGCAACTACACTGATGCCAATAAAACAGTCAATGTTAAAGTTCCAAAGATAATCATTGAGCTTAATGACAGTAACTGTTGGTGGAATGCTTCACAGGTTTCTGTTAACTTGAACAATGCTACAGGCACATTAACAGTGAAAATTGCAGATAAAGTCTACACTGAAGAGTTAGCTGATGGGGTTGCTGTTGTTTATATTGGTGATTTGGCTCCGGGAAGCTACAATGCCACTATATTATATTCCGGCGATAGCAAATATGGTTCTGCAACTAAAATCATTGATGTTAATGTTCCTAAGGTAGTAGTTGAGCTTGACAATGACACTTTGGTTATTGACAGTCAAAATGTTTCATCTGGTGTGAGCATTAACCTGCCTGGAGATGCAACAGGTACTTTATCAGTAACTGTTGATGGTAAAACCTACACTGAAACTCTAGTAAATGGTAAGGCAACAGTTAACATTCCAGAATTGGCCGACGGTGAGTATAACATGACAGTCACATACTCCGGTGACGGCAAATATGAAGGAATGACTAAAACAACACTTATCAATGTAACTAACACTGCAGGAGATAATTCCACAAACACTACTGGGGACAATTCAACTAATGCAACTGTTAAAGCAGATCCTGTTCTCGTCATCAGTGCGGATGATGTTAGTGTCGGTGAAACTGTGGTTGTCAATGTCAGAACTTCAGTGGAGACAGGAAAACTCATTGTTAATGTTAACAATAAGGATTATGAGCTTGTTATCAGTAATGGTGAATCTAGTGTGAATATTTCTGATTTGGCTGTTGGCAACTACACGGTAGTTGCTAGATTTGCCGGTGATGACAAGTTCAATGAGGCCACTAATTCAACCGGCTTCAGTGTTTTAAAGGTCAATGTTCCAGTTACCAATGAAACAATTAGCATTCCTGAAAGTGACGCTACTGAGTATAGTGTTTCACTTCCATCTGACGCTACAGGTACATTGACAGTTACTGTTGATGGTAAAGACTACACTGAAACTTTAACTAATGGTAAGGCTACAGTAAATATTCCTGAGTTAAGTGAAGGCTCACACAACATCACTGTTACTTATTCCGGTGACGGCAAATACTCACCAATAACCAAGTTCAGTGTTGTTGTTAAAAATCCTGCAAACTCTACTGGCGGAAATAATACTGGAAATGTAACTGGTGATGATAACTCCACTTCAGGAAATAACACTAATCAGTCCGTCAGCATTCCTGATGATGCATTAAGCATTCCTGAAAGAGGAAGTGACTATAGCATTTCTCTTCCAGCGGATGCAACTGGTACATTGACTGTTACTGTTGATGGCATTCCATACTCTCAAGAGTTGGTAAACGGTAAGGCAACTGTAAGCATTCCGGAATTAGCTGAAGGATCACACAACATTACTGTAACTTACTCAGGTGACGGTAAGTACGCACAGACATCCAAGTCCAGTGTTGTTGTAAAAGAGCATGTGCCAGTAATAAAACTTACTGCTTCCAACTTGAGCATGCTCTACACTTCAGGCAAGTACTTCAAGGTCAGATTAACCAGTGATGGCCAACCGTTGGCGAATAAACAGGTTAAGATTACTATTAACGGTAAGACTTACACTAAAACAACTGATAAGAATGGTTATGCATCAATGAAAATCAGCTTGGCTCCAAAAGCCTACACTGTCAAAGCAACCTACGGTAATGTCACAATTACCAAGAAGGTTGCCGTTAAAAGTATCATAACAGCTAAAAACATTAACGCCAAAAGGTCTGCTAAAACTGTTAAAATTAAAGTGACACTCAAAAAGGTCAACGGCAAGTACCTTAAAAACAAGAAGGTTAGCTTGAAGTTCAACAAAAAGACTTTCAAGGCTAAAACCAACAAGAAGGGTGTTGTAACATTTACCATTAAAAACAGCGTTTACAAAAAGCTTAAGGTAAACAAAAAGTACACCTATCAGGTCATCTACGGTAAAAATAAAGTCAAGAAAACTATAAAATTTAAAAAATAAATGGGGAATTTAACATTCCTCAAATTTTTTCTTTTTTTCGTGTAGATTAAGCATTTCAAAGAGGCTATTTTTATACTCAAAATCAATTTAATTGAAAATTCAATTAATTAAAATATGTGATGCAATTCTTATTAATATAATAATTAACTGTTTCTTCAATAATTGCGATACTTGTTTTGTGTCATGGTTCCCATTCAGTAACATAACTTATTTATATGTGGTGGATAACTAGAAAAATTACGAAATGCATTTTATGAGGCGTTAATCTATCAAGATAATTAAGAGGTTATAGAAATGTATTACACTGAAGACCAGGATTTAATTGATGATTTTCACTTGAAGTCAGGTCATAGCGTTGGATCTATAAAATCATACAGGACAGTATTCAACAAATACACAGCATTCCACAACATGAGTCTATGCGACCTGTTGGCTGAAGCAATAACCGAACAGGAAAACCACACTCCGGAAAACCGATTAACAATATACGACAGAATAATCTCATTCAGGGATTATCTCATCAAAAACAATATAGGAAACACAATAACAAACTCAATATCAAAAATCAAGACATTCTATCATTACAACAGGGTAACAATACCATTCATACCACCGCTCAACAAAAAGTATGTTAATAAAAACGATTTGATAAGCTTTGCCGATTTACCGACCAAGGATGAACTTAGACTTGCAATGCAGTTTGCAGACGATGAGCTGAAGATGTGGATTATGGTTATAATATCATCAGGCGCAAGCAGATGCGAGGCCAAATCCATGACAAACAGAACACTATTTGAAGGAACAAAGACATATCACAAAAAAGATAATTTTCATGACGCTTTAAAGTATTTGGCCAGAAACAACAATGTTGTATGCACATGTAAATTACTCAGGCAAAAGACAGACAAGCCATACTACACCTTCCTCAATCCCGAATGCGTGCAGAGGATTGCAAAAATCAAACTGAAGCATGAGGATTTTGACCTTGACGCTCCACTTTTGAAATATAATATGAACCATGTAAATCGTAAGTTTAAAAAGCTGAATGATTATTTGGGTTTCGGTGAGGTCGGTGGCTATGCAAGGCTGCGGCCGCATATGTTAAGGAAGTTCAACTCAACCAATCTGACTCAGGGGTCTTTTGAAGGGGATTTATTAGGTATGGACAGCGTTGATCTGCTTCACGGCCGTGGCAAGAACAAAACAAGACAGGCATATTATAAGGACAATCCGGACTTTCTAAAGTTTGAATACATCAAGGCAATGAGCAACATCTCACTCTATCGAAGATACGATTATAAGATTGTAAACGGCAGGGTGAAGGTTATTTCAAAGCCTTTATGATATTATGTTCTTTTGGGAGGGATGCAATAAATATAATAGCTATTATATATAAATAATATAATATGTCAGATAATAAAAAAGATAATATTGGCTGGACAAGCTTTTGTCAGGCAATGAATTCAATAGCCTACTGGCTTGTCCAGAACAAAAAGAAGTATAAAAAACGTGATTACTACCAGATATTAACATTAAAGGGTAGCTGCAAAGATATAGAAAAGAAAGCGAAGAAATTAGGAGGTGATAAGCTAGTGGCAATGTATGTCATGGCAGTGATTAAGGACAACAAGTCACTGGATTTCCTTCCAAACTATGTAACACTAAAAGATGGAACTCAAATTGACAAGGCAGACTATATTGACATGGCCATAAGAGCAGAAGCATACATTAGGGCAAACGGAAGACTTCCTGCAATCGTATACAGAAAATCAACATTGCCAGATTACAATGATTCCACAATGAAGCTATTTGTCAAGGCATTCAACTTCAATGGAAACACCATTGATGAGGCTTTAGCAGTGATAGCTAAAATCAAATTGTACCTGAAATACTTCGATTCACAAAAAACAGACAAGAAAACAATCAATGATGCTAAGGCAGGTAAAGGTTCCAACTGTGTGGACTGGGGACAGGTGTATTATCGTATTGCCAAAAGCTTAGGATATGATGTTCAGTTTGTCCATGTAAAATGCAGGGTTTCAGGAACAGGTCACATCAGATTAAGATTAAAACATAAAAAGCATACTGGAGGAAACTGGATTAACCGTGACCCTGCAGCAGTAGCAGATGCGACTTCAGGTAATGTAAGGTCAATCTGGTGTGAGGATGGTTATCTCATAGCATATGATCCTTCTTGGATATTCACAGATTTGTATAGTAGTTAACAGTTGATGTCAAATCTTTTTCTTTATTTACAGAATATTGAATTTAAGTTATTCTAAACTTATTTTCAATGTTTTAATTATTATAAATTAGTTTTATATTGAAGCTCACATTAATTATATATTGATTTAAATTAAATTTATACCTATGAGAAACCATCCTTTTGATAAACTCAAAGACCATAAACATGAAAAAGGAATTTTTAAATCTCCGATTAATCAGATTGATAATATAAAATTGTATTATTGGAGAAATGATTGTCTCCCCGATTTTATTTGGATTGCATTAATATTTGATTATTATAATCGTGAGGGGGCTTTTTTAAAGTTATCATTAATTCTTAAAGAGATTGAAGATTCTTCTTTTCAATTTGATTCTTTACAATTATCATATATTTTTTCTTTAGACAAACCTGATCAAATTGAATTTTATAACATCCTATTAAAATATATTGATGTTGAAGTATTGTCTCCATTAACAATTATTTTTAATAAAAACCAGTTATTTAAACAATATTTTGTTATAGAAAATTATAGGGTTGAAGATAAACTTTCTATTTTAGAAAATATTGTTGAATATTATGGAACTAATAAATCTGATGAAGCAACTGATGTTCAATATATAATTCTAACTTTTTATTTTCTCATACAAAATAAAATTCACTTAACGCAAAAAACTAGTGAAATAGCTGATTATTTATTCAAATATCCAAAAACTCCTCATGAAAATGATGAAATGAATAAATATCGAGCCACTGTTAGGAGCATTTTTGGCAATATCCAAGATAGTATATATGAACATAATCAAGAATTTATAAGATTATTTTGGAGAGAATTATTAAAAATAGGGGGTTGTGAGTTGATATATGGAGAATATATGAATCAATTTACATTAGATGAAAATTTTATTGAAGATATTAAAATTGAATTTCAAAAATTGATTATTGAAAACACAGAAACTGAACTTGAAGATTCACGATTTAATGTTATTATAGGTTCTTCAGTTTATGCATTAAAAGTATTAAACGAACTTGTTGAATGCAATCTTAGAAATAAAGTTATGGGAAGATTGTGTTTGAGAATAATTATTGAAGTTTATATCACATTAAAATTTATTCATAAAAAAGAACAAGAAGAACCAAACATATGGGAAGAGTATCAAGAATATGGTATTGGAAAATATAAGATGATTCTAATCAAAGCTCGTGAAGCAAACGAATTTGAAAACTCACATTTGAATACTGAATTGATTGACGCACTAGTTAATGAACAAATTGATGAAATGTTCTTAAATGTTGAAGTAAGGTACTTTAAAAAAGATATAAGAAAAAGAGCTGGTGATGTTGATGAAAAAGAATTATATAATTTGTATTATGATTATGAGTCAAATTATGCTCATGGTTTGTGGGGTGCAGTTCGTGAAAGTGCAATGTTAACATGTGTTAATCCACTTCATTTAGGACATAATGTTCCAGATGTCCAATTAAATCATGGTTTAGCAGATGTTTTACCTGATGCGATAATGGTATTTAAAAAATTATTATCATTTATAGATGATAATTATCCATTGTCTGCTGAATTCATGTCAAAATATGAGGTAAAAAATGAATAATGCTATAATTTATTTACATAATATTCAAAATGAATATTATCATATATTAAAATCTAAAGAACAAATTGTATTTTCAGATGATTTAAATTTAGTAGAAATTACAATGATTATTGAAGAAATAGACATTTTTTGGAGAAAAAATAGGGATAAAATATTATTTGATTTGGATTATTTTGATGATAAAGAAACATTGTTTTTAGCAGGATCAATGTATTTGGACATTGATGATAATTGTCATTATTACTTTAAAACATTTGGAGATGAGAATATTATCAATGACCCAATATTAAAATTTCAAAACATTACCAATAATGATGTAAATGCTGCTTTTGATATAATTTCAATTTTTAAACGATCCTTTAAAAATACTTTGAGTTTATTAGAAAATTTTAGTTCTTATTTTTATATTCTGCCTGTGGATTATATTATTTCAGTGTATAATGATGAATTAATTGAAATGAAAAATAAAATATTTTATCAGCTTCTTTCATCATTACTTGATTGTGATGAAATTTTATCCAATGAGTTATTTTTTGAGAACTTTGACTCAATTGATGAAATTGAAAATATTTTAGAAAATAAAAAAATTGATTTATTCACATTTAATGAAGGAGACAATAATTTGTCTCTTAAAGAAAGATTAGATAAATATGAAACTCAAATTCCATTTAGGTTTGATGATTATCTGATGAAATTTTTATGTTTGTTGTATAATTCTTGGAATCAAATTATCAGCATATTTTTGGTTTTCATAGAACTTGGTTTCATACCGTATATTAGTTTTAAAAATACTTTTTTTAATTTTCATACATTATTTTTATCTTTATATAATGGAGAAGATGCAGATGAAATTTTAAATAAAATAATTGTATTTTATACATTTAATATTTGTACTGATGAAAGCATTTTTAATGAAATTCCTTTTGAAGATTATGTTAATTTAGTTAAGAATAATAATTTCCAAGAAAAATTAATGAATAATAACGATGATAATATATCTAAAGGATTGGGTGTAATGATAAATCATATTTCTAAAGAGTTCAATGCATTAATAGAAAAAAATGAGAATTAAATTCATAAAATTATTTCATACTATATGTGTTCCTACATGTTCTGTTTTTAAACAAGTTTAATTTTTAAATGGGCTTTTTTAATGCAAATTTCAATTTAATAGATTAAATAATAAAATAAATATTTGTTTTCATTAACTTTATTTATTTGAACATATTGATGAAACTAAAATAAAATCCTAATTTTGGACATGATAATTTTATATAATTGAAATAATAAAATATTATATTAATTATTATATACAGGTTGTAATAGCTATGGCCAATATTAATAATACCTCATCCTACATGGATGAAGACAAAAAGCAAATTATCAAAGAGTCCAATTATACCTTTAGGGATGCTCTTGAAGTTTCAGCCTATCTCATCGAAGTCGGCAAGTTTGAAAGGTTTTACAAGGAAATGCAAATCCACAATCTTCAAAAGGAACTTGACGAAATGGGCGATGAAGAATAGCTTCAATAATAAATCTCTCGTATATAACTCTTCAAAAGAAAACTATTTTTCATTTGTGAAAGTAATATTTATTATTACTTTTATATCTTTTTTTATATAAATTACATAATATTATTATATATAAAAATACATAATACATATTATGATTACCGAAAAAACCAACATCAGCGCAAGAGTTGAAATAACACTCAAAAAAATTGTAGAAGAATCTAGTTTTACACACAAGGATGCTTATGAGCTTGGAGCTATGCTAATAGCTATCGGAGATGCAGACAAAACAATAGCATCCATACAAAACGATTCCAACTACACAAGGATTATGAAACAAACTGAATACAGATTAATAGAAGAGAGAAAACAACAGCTCGAAAGAGAATTAAGAAATCTATAGGGGATCCATCACCATGGGAAGAGGAAATTCAGATATTATTTACTTTCTAGAACAGCACGAACAGGAAATAATAAACTGCTGCAGGAAAGGAATGAGCAACAACGAAGTCAGAGAACTTCTAAAAACAAAATACGGCAGAGAAGTAGCAGACAATACCTACCGGAAATTCAAAGCAAATCTAAACATAACAAAGGGAGATTTTCTGGAAACATTATTGGATGAGATTCAAGTAATGAAAACTCAAGGAGCTACTGATGCAAGTGTGAGAAGATGGCTTGATGAGGAACATGACCTTGAAGTAAGCAGAGCAACATTTTCAAGATTCAAAAAGAAATACCATTTAATAGATAAAGATAAGGACCGAAGAGAGCGAAATGCAGAAGCACTGACAAACAGAGCCATTACTCAAAAGCAGATAACAGCTAATAATGTTCATTCTGACAATATAGATTTAGCTATTGATACAATACTTCAGCAGCAAGTCACAGACATCAAAACAGGACTTGACAATCTTGACAAGATTACCAAAAATGCTGTTGGCCTTGAAATCGACTTTGAAAAGTTAGATCAAGAGGTAAGATATAATGCCAATGAAAAAAGCTTGGCAAGATATTTAATTGATTTAACAGAACTGAAAATAAGATATTTGGAATTGTCAGTCAGAGCATTTGAAGCCAAAAACAAACTGTTCAAGGATGAAATGGACAGACTATTCAAAAACCGCATGCTGGAGCTGGAAGATAAAAAAATTGAAATCTCACAAAAAGACATTATGGAAGAAATAGAAATCCTTGCAAAACAAATTGATGATAGCAATGTATGATGAAAACAATGAATTCTATTTGAGTGCCAGGGATAAAGCTATTTTACAGAAGTGCGTATATGAAAATCCATATATTCCATTCTTTCCTTTTCCAAAACAGGCTGAAATGATATTGGCAACTGAAAAGGAAGTTCTTATTGGTGGTGCTGCTGGAGGAAGTAAATCAACAAGTTTGTTAATGAGGGCATTGTTCTATGTTCAGGATGACGTGAATGAATACCATGCACTTATCCTGAGACGTACATTATCTGACCTGAAGCGTAAAGGAGCTTTAATTCATAAAGCAAGTCAGTGGTTAAATCGAAAGGAAGTTCAAAATAATCAAAGCATCAAACCAAAGTGGGATGGAACCGAACATTCATGGACATTTCCCAATGGAAATTCACTGACTTTTGGATATTTGAGAAACATCAATGATCTCGATACATATCAGGGTTCGGAATACCAATTCATTGGCATTGATGAGCTAACGCAGTTAGAAAGATTCAAGTATATCTATATGAGGTCAAGAGTTCGTAAGACTAAAGACAATAAGCTTCCAACACAGTTAATGTGCTCCAGCAATCCAGGTAAACGTGGAAACAAATGGGTAAGAGAAAGATTCATAGAAAAGATAGATGAAGACATCCAAGATAAAAGTCAGATAAGATTCATTAGTTCTAGCTATTTGGATAATATTTATCTTGACAGAAATGATTATGAAGAATACCTTATGGGTCTTGATAGAGTTACAAGAGAACAGCTAATGAACGGTAACTGGTATGCTTCAGTTAAAGGTCAGCTATTCGACGAATCAGATTTCCATTTGATTTCTCATGATGAATACATGAAAATACCAATCGTTAGAGTTATCAGGTATTGGGATCTTGCAGCTACAGAAGTATTGAATGATGATAAATTGAGAGGCAGTAATCCGGATTATACAGCAGGTGTCATGCTGGCTAAAGATCTAAACGGAAACATTTACATTCTGGACTCATATGAGTTTCAGTTGGAATCAAGAAACTTAATCAATGAAATAATAAACACAGCAGCACGTGACAAGTCAGACATGCAGTACATTGAACTTGACGGAAGCACAGGTAAAAACTTTGGATTATTGATTATCGATGAACTTAACAGAAGAGGATTCGCCACAGGAACAGGTAACTCAAGAGAAAACAAAATCGATAGGGCAAGAAGAATTTCAGCTGACATTCAAAAGAATGGAATTTTTCTGGTTGGAAAGGATAGAACAGGGTTCACCAAAAAATGGGCTATGGAATTTCTTGAAAAAATTACAGCATATCCGAATGAAGCCATCCATGACGATTGTGTAGTGGCATTTACAGGAGGATATGAAAAACTTACTACAGAAAAACAACCACAAAGAGTTGATGTGGATAAATGGTACTCTACTTAAATGTTATATATTAAGGAATCCGGACTATTTGTGTTTTTTTATAAATTGTAAATTGACTAGATATATGCTGATATTTCTGTACATTTTACATATAAGTTTAATTAAGTAAAATTATAAAATTTAATTGTAAAAAGTTTAGTTAGATATTTTAAGTATTGATATATTGAAGTAAGCTATTTGAAATTTAATAAAAATTTTAAATTTTCATAATTTTTAATATTGTGAATTTCTTTATTTGCACTAAATTCATTAATTGGTATTTTATAATCAAAATGAATTAATTTGTTAATTTTAATTTCAAATCCTAAACTATCGTCTTTAAAATAGCTTAAAAATTCATGTTTAGAAATGTTTAAAAGAGAACCATATCTCAACCAGAATCTATCAACGGAATTTTTAATAATCTCATTTACATGAAAATAACTGTACACAATATTGTCAACAATAATAAATGCTTTTCCATATAATTCATTATTGTAGTTTGATATGTGTATTGTGTCTATTGCATTATTTTTTATCAAATTCCATCTATTTTCTGTAATAGGTAATAATATATCAGTTTTTGTGTGTGGTTTATTTATAATGTCTTCAAAGTCAACATATTCTTTCATTGATTCAACTATTTTGTCAAATTGGGGGAATAATGTTTCTTTAGAATAATTTTCAGCATGCAAATCTTTTAAGATTTCTTTTTTTAAATCTCCTGAAATAATAAATTTGTGGAAAACTTTCTCATTCTCTTTAATGTTGAATTTTCTAAATCCTTTAATTTTATAAGTGTTGTATTCATCAATATTCTCTTTTAATATGCCGACAATTATCTCATCAAATGATTTTGATGAATTTAAATTTTTAAAATTAACACTATTTACAAAAGTAAATAATCCCTTTTGTGATTTTAGATTATTATTTGGATTGTATTCAGGCCTATAAATTTCAAAAGGAGGGATATGATTTTCAAATTCATCTTTTAAAAAAATAAAATCTTTAGTATGATAGTGTGTTTTGAAAACTATGTCATCAAATTCATCATTATAATAGTGATTTTCAAATAATTTATAATTAAATGCCCATAAAACACAATCTTCGGTGTCATTATTGATTATATCTTGAACTGCAAAATGTAATGAAACTTTATAATCATAACTCCAATCTAATGCTCTTGTTGGTAGGCTATTGTGTTGTGCAAGTGAAATAATTTCATAAAACTCTGGTTTGGGCCAAACTTCGTAATTGTCAATGGTATAATTTGTAGCATTATGAATCCATCTTCTAATATTTGGTGAAGTATTTATTTTCAAACCTAAATTATCGGCATGTTTTAAAAATTTCAGTAAAACATAAACTTCTCTTTTAAATTGTAATTCATTAAATGATGTTATGTATTCTGAATATTGGGTGCTGTCTACTTCGTTATTTTTATTTATTGTGAAAACTGCTCTACCATTACCTGATAAATCACTTCCAAATTCATTCCATATTTTGTCTATTTCTTTAACTTCATCATCTGCTTCAAACTCTTGAGATATAGTATATTTCTCTTTAGTATCTATACTTTTATCTTTATTTAAACTAAAAGATATACCACTAGTAATTAAAGCTAAAGCAGTCGCTGTCGCAACTATCTT
>NZ_CAMVPN010000068.1 GCF_947169325.1 uncultured Methanobrevibacter sp.
CTGCAGTGCACTGGCATCAATGCTTACCTGTCCATTGCTAGAACCAGTATTGGTGAATGCATATATGCCTGCACCTATTATTATCACGAGTGCAATAAGAGCAATTATAATTTTCCTGTTCATGAAAATAATTAAATTAAATGTTGTATTTAATAATTTTCATACATTCTTGAAGATGGCTGATAGTGGATGGGTGTAGATAATCTTTATTTTGGAAGCCCTATTCGGGATTGGTAGTTGAAGAACCTGTCGGATAAGTCTTCACGATATAATTCGTTAATGGATATGAAATAATGTTTTGTGTAAATGGAGTAGAGATAATCCCTTGAAACGGAATAATATCTTTTGAAGTCCAGCACTAAATCTGGTATTCCAAACTCTTCTGATTCCTTTAAGTAGTGATATCTGGGAGTTTGATTCTGTAAAATATTCTTCCAAGGTGTTTTTCTAGTTTTACTAATTTCATTCATAGGAATGTCGATATGTTGGAGGTGTTCACCTTTTCGTAATTGTTCTGCATCATAAGCAGGACAAATTAATATTGATGGAAGTAATTTGCTATTCAAATTAGGATTATTTTTATCATTTTTTTCCAAATTAAGCCTTTCATATTCTTTTTGAGAATTGTAATCCTGGTTTAAATCGCAATCCTGTGATAGAACAACTCCGTAAGGAATAGTAATCATTTTTACTTTATCATCGTAGGTGTGGATTTTGAAATCTTTTAGGATGTCTCCTTGAAGAATCCTTTTTGAATCATTTTTCCGATAATAATGGTTAATGTTTGATTTCATAGTTTCACCATTCTATTTTGATTGTTTTAACAATTCTTGAACCGCTCAATCTATAATGTGTGTAATCTATTTCAAAATCCTTAAATGACCTTCTCTTTGTTTCATTTTTGTTTTCTTTTTCCATAAAATCATCTCATTTTTTCTCTTAATTTATCTTTAATGTCATGTTCAAATCTATTGATAATAATTTCATGCATTTCATCCAAGTCAATTGGAATGTATTTGAATTCTTCTGTAAAGTCTAAAACACAATCATAATCTAAGATGAATTCTTTGTTTATCGCTCTTCCGGGAAAATTTGGGCTGTATTGCCCATATTGGAATGCAAGATTATAGTCATCAATTTTTAATTCGGCTCTTGTAATTGACTGGATGAATTCCTTATTGTCAAATTCAATGTTGATTAAATTGAGATTGGGGTTAATATATTCGTTTACCCTAGTATTGTCATCGAGTTTAATCTGATTGATGTATCTCAATCCTAAGAATTTAATTTTTTCTAATTCGAATTCTTTTAATCCTTTAAGAACTAAGTTTATGTCTTTTTTAAATTCTTCGTAGGATCGGTATTTTTTTCCAGAATAACTTAAAATTAATTCTTCTTCATTGAATTTGATTTGTTTTCCTTCATTAGTAAATGTCAAAGTAGCATATTTAGAATCCGCTTTAATTGGTTTTCCTGTAGAATCTATTGTAAATGAGAGATTTTTCTTTTTTTCATATCCTGTCTCTGGAAATTCTTTAGTGATTATGTTTTGAAAACTTTGTGTTGCATTTTCAAAATCTTCACATGACTCTGGAAGTGGTTGATATTTAATATGTAGAATAACTTCCTCTAAAAAATTCTTTGAATATTTCATTGAAAACACCTTGTTGTATTATTTAGTTTAATATGTATATAAATCTATCTAAATTTGAATTGGGCTTTATAAATTTTTTGTTTTCGTTATTAAATCAATTTAATAAGGTTAAATCAATTTTTATGTATGGGTGGAATTATCATTTCCGCAATTCCAGCAGGTCTTTAAGCTCCTCTGTGTTCATTTCTGTGATGAATGTCTCGCCGTTTCCAACGGTCAGCTTGGCCAGCTCCTCTTTTGAGCGAAGCATTTCATTGATTTTCTCTTCGAATGTTCCTTTGGTGATGAATCGGTAAACCATCACGTTTTCCTTCTGACCAATTCTGTATGCCCTGTCGGTTGCCTGGTTTTCGACGGCTGGATTCCACCACAGGTCATAGTGGATGACGTTCTGTGCAGCAGTGAGGTTAAGTCCGGTTCCTCCTGCCCTGAGGGAAATTATGAAAATCCTGTTCTGGTGGTTTTCCTGAAACTTTCTAATCATCTTATCCCTTTTGGAGCGTGTAAGAGATCCATGCAAAAACAGCACTTCTTCTGAAAACTTCTCCTCAACCAATTTCTGAATTATTTCACCCGTTTTCACGTATTGGGTAAATATTAGGACTTTCTCATCTGCCTCAAGGATGTTTTCCAAAGTGTTCATCAGTATCTCCATCTTGCCGGATTCGTTAACGTTAATGTGGCTTGATTTGGTGAACTGTGCAGGATGGTTACAGATCTGCTTTAGGGAGTTTATCATCTTTAAAACCAGTCCCTTCCTTTTGATTCCGGCATTCTCTTCAACCTCTCTTATTGCAGAGTCAAGGGTCTCCTTGTAAAGAGCAACCTGCTCCTTTGTCAAATCGCAGTAGATGTCACTTACGATTTTGTCAGGCAAATCCTTGATGATGTTCCTGTCGCTTTTAAGCCGCCTCAGGATAAACGGCTTTGTAATCTTTCTGAAGTTTTCAAGTATCTTCTGATTGTTTTCCTTTTCAATCGGGACGATGTAATTTTCCCTGAACTTCTTAAGTGTTGTGAGATATCCTTTGTTTGTAAAGTCGAATATGCTCCAGTACTCGGACAGCCTGTTTTCAACAGGAGTTCCAGACATTGCAATCTTATGTCTGGCTTTTATTGACTTTACCGCCTTGGTCTGCAGGGTATTTGGATTTTTGATGTTTTGAGCCTCATCGACAACCACCAGGAACCATTTCTGCCTTTTGAACTTGTTAATGTCGCTTCTCACAACCCCATAGGAAGTAAGATAGATGTCATACTTTGTTTTTGTAAATTTCCTGCTGGTTCCGTGGAAGATGTATGATGTCAAATCCGGCGTGAACCTTCTGATTTCCTCCTGCCAGTTTGTAAGAAGGCTTGTCGGCGCAATCACAAGCACCTTTTCCTTTTCGAGATTGCCTTCATCTTTCAGGTGCTGCACTGCAGTTAGAACCTGCAGGGTCTTTCCAAGTCCCATGTCATCTGCAAGTATGCTTCCGAATCCTGTTTTGATGTTCTGTATGAGCCATTCATAGCCTTTCATCTGATAGTTCCTCAATTCGGCATTGACATTGGAGGGAACATTCACAGTATCTGTTTTTGAAATGTTTCTGATTAGGCTGTCGAATTCACCTTCGATTTCAATGTCCCTTTCAAGAATCTCTCCGCTTAAGGCAGCCTTCAGGACTTCATGGCGGTTCAGCTTTTCTGGGAGGTTGTCAATCTGCTTTATGAGGGACTTGACTTCACGCTCATCAAGCATGACGAACTCGTTTGCAATCCTCACAAGTCCCTTGGACTTTTCAGCCAGCCTTTTGAACTCTTTAGGTGAGCAGAGGGTGTTTCCAATAGCAACCTTCCAGTCAAAGTCTGTGAGATTCCTGAATGTCAGATATGAATCCTCGTTCTGGATGTTGACGTCAAGCCTGAGCTTGGGCTTGAAGACTTTCCTGAGGCTTTTCGGAAGTATGATTTTAAGGCCCATTATTTCAAAAAGCGGCAGAGTATCTAAAAAGAAATTTGTGAAGTCATTCAAATTTAGCTCGAGATTTTCATTAAAGTTAAGTGCCTGATTGAGTCTTGGATAAATCTCATTGATGATATAGGTATCCTTTAAAAGATTGGTCTTTAAAGCCTTATCATCAGTTGTGCTTATGACCTCATGGATATTTTCCAGCTCATCGTTGACCCTTATGTCAACCTTAAATGATTCCCCGTCCTCTTCAACAAGCAGGTATAAATCATAATCCCTTGAGTTGATTTGAAACCTTGAAAGCCATTGGCTTATCGCTTCGGGGGTGTTAATGTCACTTTTGAATTTTTGAGGCTCGAAAAAGAATAGTCTGAAGACTTCTCTTTCGTAGTTCCTTTTCATGGGCTGTGAAGTGCCGAGTCTTAGATATCCGTCATGAAATCCTTTAACAAAAATGCTGACGGAGGCTATGATCTGGTCCCTTTTGGAGATTTTTTCTCCTTTGAATGTGACTGTATCATCAGGACACATTCCGGTAAGGATATTGATGATGTCGGATATTGTCCTGTCAAAGACTGCAGGAATCCATCTGACGTGATAGTGATTGTCAGATTTGAAAATCTCAGGGATAATGGCCTGCTTTTTAATTAGCTCCAGGCTGAACTGATAGATGAGATTCAGGAACTGGATGTCCCTGTTGAATTTGCTGATGTTGCTTTCAGAAATTTCTGTGAAAAAAGCGAAGAGAGTCTCCTCAGCGCTGCTTTCAGAGGGAAATATTTTAGAGACTTCGTAGTTTTCTGTGATGTTTAGATTGAATCGCTCCCAGCGGTTAGGCATCTGCCAGCGTGTGAGAAAAACGCTTTCAAGCCAGTCATCGTAATCCTCTTCAGGGCCGCCGAATACTCCCGGCTCATAACCAAGAGTGATGTATGGACTGTAATCCTCTTCATTTCCCTGGCGCGTATAGTTGAGGCAGCTTCTTTTAAGAAATCTTTTCCGTGTTCTGTAGGTGTAGTCCAGAATTGACTTGAAGTCAGTGGAGTAAAAGACAGGATTTTCATCCAAAAGATTAAGGATTTGAGAGTGGAGATTGGGAATTTTGGAAAAGTCCGCTTCGCCATCAGCAATGACATCTTCTCCTTTGAAAAGCTCATCAATGTCTCTTATGTCTGTCTTTTTGTCTTCAAGGTTAAGTGTGTCAATAAGGTCAAGTCCCTGAAGTCTGAAAATCAGAAAGGGGTCCCTGTCAATCTCACGGGCAATCACATAGACAAGTCCTGCGATGTGCTTGCAGACTGAAGCGTAATCGGGACAGTTGCATGATGTATGGATGTCCCTGTGTGATGTGGGAAAGACATTGACGCCGGCATATTTGAGCTCGTCATGAAGCTCCTTTGGAAGCTTGCGGTTTAGAAGGGCAGACATGATTGTGGGATTTTCATGGATTGTTCTTATGATGATGTCCTTTTCGCTTTCGCTGAACTGCCTGAACTCAACTTCAACGTCATAAAAGCTTCGGTAATTTCCCTTAACCTTAGTTGAAGCCACATTGCCGTTGATTTGAATGCTCTGGACTCTTCCGGTGTTGGCATAGGTTTTTCCCCGCTCAATCCTGTTGGTGAGATAGACTCCCTTGAGGGCATCCAGCCATTTTTCTCCCCACCATGTTTTAGTGATTTCTTTTCTAGCCATAGTTTCAAATCCGATTTTGATTGTTTTATGATTTTGTTTTAATCAAATATAAGATTTGTGTTTTGTTTGGGAACAATTTCATATTGTGAGGTTAATATTTCAATGTTAGGGCAATTTATGAAGTTTAATTCAATATTGCTTTAGGGATGTAAAATTGTCTTGGAAAAAATTGTTTTCCTTTGCAAATTTAAATATTTTGAATTTTCAGCTTTTGTTGAAGAAATTTCACTTTAAAAAATAATATTTGAAAAAGGCATATAAATTTTCAAGACTTAAATTAAAAAAATCAAATGAATTGATTTATATAATGATGTTTTACATAAAATTCATTTAGTGGTATTATGAATGTTTTTAAAATAGCGATTGTCATGCTTATATTAATCTTGTCAATTGGGGCCGTTTGTGCAGCAGATGACCTTTCTGAGGATGCAATTTACGATGGCGATCAGAAAATCTTAGAATCTACGCAAAAAGACATTAATACGACTGATGAAGGTTCATTCACTGATTTAAATCGTGAAATCACAAATGCAACTGACATTATGGATATAACTCGAGACTACAAATTCAACAATGAAACGGATACTCCAGTACGGGGAATCATAGTTAACAAGAACAATTTTGTCATTAACGGTAACGGACACACATTGGACGGCAACGGCCAGACAAGGCTAATGACCCTCACTGGAGTCAACATAACAATAAACAACCTTAGACTAATAAATGGAAATGCCGATCAGGGAGGTGCCATTTTTATATATTCGGACAGTTCCATTACAACAAACAACATGACTTTTGAAAACAATTCCGCAAATAAAATGGGCGGTGCTGTTTCAGTTGAAGGAAATTATACAAGCGTTAACGATAAGTTCATCAATAATCAGGGTATAGGTGCGGCAATTGCCAGTACAACCGGATCCACTTCAGTGACATTGAACAATGGAACTTTCATAAGTGACGATAATCTCTCATGGGGTTTGATTTACCTTAGAAACTGTCTGATGTCCATTGAAAACACAACCTTTGCAAACATTTACTCCAATTATTCCTCTGCAGTATATGCTGAGAGCAGCAGGGGAAAAATCAGAAATTGCATTTTCACCAACATGACCGCCGCAATGACTGCAGGGGCATTAGGAATCAAATCAATCGATGATGAGATAACAATAGAAAACTGCAGTTTCATCAATGATTTCGCAGGTAGAAATGGTGGAGCGATATATGCCGACGTTGCTGGAAGTGATGGAGAGGGTAATGGAAACATTACAATAATCAATTCAAGATTCATCAATTGCATATCCGAGTTTGGAGGAGGCTACCTCCAGCTGGGAGGGAATCTGAACGTTGACGGTTCACTTTTCGATTCAAATGGAGCATATTTTAATGGCGGAGCAATCTACACTTCATGGACCTGTGCCGCAATTTCCAATTCAAACTTTACTTCAAATGGAATCGCAGTATATGACGGCTATCCTACATATGGAGGTGCCTGCTATTTTGACAGTACATTCATCACTATAGATTCATGCATTTTTAAAAACAATACCGGCAACGGTTCATCAATTGGATCATATGACTGTAATTTGAATATAACAAACAGCTATTTCAATAATCCTGGAATAAACTGCTCAAGCATCTATGGGGTTTTTACTGTATTGATACAAAGCGCAAACAATTTCACAGATGACGTTGTGTCAATGAACAACACAAATTATGATTATAATGGCGAGAATACTCAAAGCACCCTTGTCCTTATCAACAACACAATTACTGTTGAAAACCTGCCTGCAAGATTTGATCTGCGTGATTGGGGATGGGTTTCATCAGTTAAAAACCAGGGAAACATGGGCGGCTGCTGGGCATTCGGTACAACAGGAGCATTGGAATCCACTCTGATTAGATATGCCAACATCACTTCCGACTTTTCAGAAAACAATCTGCAGAATTCCATGTTAAGATATTCCAAATACGGTTTCAAAAACTCATCTGAAGGTGGAAACGCAAAATTGGCTATGGGTTACTATATCAGCTGGATGGGAGCTTTCCCTGACCAATTCGAAGCCTTTGACCAGCTTGGAAAAATTTCCCCGCTGATTGCCACCCCTAATGACGTCCACATTCTAAACATTGTCCTGGTCTCTCCAAGAAATAATTCAACAGACAATGACAGACACAAATGGGCAATTCTCAAATACGGTTCAATGGAGGTAAACTATTACCATACCTTCGATCCTATGTTTTTCAACAGTTCAACCAATGCATATTACTATAACGGCACAGGCCACAATCATGCGATAAGCCTTGTGGGCTGGGATGACAACTATCCTAAAGAAAACTTTGCCATGACACCTGAGGGCAATGGTGCATGGATTGTCAAAAACAGCTGGGGAACTGATTGGGGAGAAAACGGATTCTTCTATATCTCATACTATGATAAGTCTTTTATGACCGAAGATCCTGCAATGGCCTTTATCATAGAAAATATTGATTATGACGCGATATACCAGCACGAAACCTGTTATGAAGATGATACAAATTACACATATTACAAAAACAGCTTTGCAAGCGAGCATGACACTCTTATTGAGGCCGTTGGAACATACTTCGGATGTGAAAATGCAGAATATGAGTTTTCCATATTGGTAAACGGCAAAGCCGTACATCACCAAAGCAGTACAAGCGACTTCATGGGATATGAATGCATAAAAATGGACAAATACATCAAAATCAATAAAGGTGACGTATTTGAAGTCGTATTCAAAAACAGTGCAAATGCAGTGGGAAGTGTCAGGTTCGATACACAACCGAACGTTTCATTCGCAAGTTATGACGGCGTAAAATGGACAGACTTAACTGAAGAGTACACTGCAGCCATCTTAAAAGCTTATGTTCGCAGTGAAGATGCAAAAATCACAAACAACAAGGACATTTCAGTTGACTATGCCGGCGGGTCTTTCTTCAGCGTCAATGTTGCAACCGCCGACGGTCACGCAGTTGTTGGTGATGTCGTTAAATTCACAATCAACGGCAAAACCACAGAAGTGCCAACTGACGATAAGGGAATTGCCAAAATCAAAATAACTGATGTTCCTGGAAAATACACCATAAAAACCAGTTATGATGGCAAAACATACTCCAACAAGGTCACTGTAAAACAGGTCTTAACAACCAGCAAGATCACAGTCAAAAAGACTGCAAAATCCTTTAAACTGCAGGCCAAACTTAAAATCAACGGAAAACTCGTCAAAGGTAAAAAAATAACATTCAAGTTCAACGGCAAAACCTATAAGGCTACAACCAACTCCAAAGGAATAGCTAAGGTAACCATCAAGAAGAATGTTATCAAAAAGCTTAAAAAAGGTAAAACCTACACATTTAAGGTGACTTACCTGAAAGACACAATAAAATCAACAGTTAAAGTTACTAGATGAATTCATTTTCATCTACTCTTTTTTTTAATTATTTTCGCTAAATTTGGAATTTGTGTGGCAATTCCTCTTGAACTTCCCATGAAATGGATGTTTTTAATAGAAACATACGTTTGAATTATGCTCCCGAAACTTTGCGGAGGTATGGGATTTTGGACATAATGTATGGCAAAAGCCATGATAGGAAAATCGTAAGCGCAAACATCACAGGAAACAGCAATGTGGATTTTGGATTGTATTGAGTTAAGAATTTCAATACACTTGTATGGGAAAAGTACATTCCGTAGCTGCAAAGGCTTAGAGAAACGATTGCCTTTCCGATGAGGTTGTCCTTGACGTGTTTGAAAGAGGTAATCTTGTCAAGGTATTTGATGAATATAAACATTCCAGATCCCATGAATACCATCGGAACGTTTAGATAGATTTCAGAGATTAAATTGATTCTGTTGTAGTCGAAATAGACAAATGAAGATAATGCTGCTATAAGAATGATGAATCCTAAGATGCAGATCTTTTTATCGGACAGGTTGAATTCCTTATTGTTCAAGTAATATCCTAAAATAGGATATCCGATGTAGTATGCAAAGTAATCCAGGGTGAAAGTTGGAAATATCGGATAAGAATTGAAAGTCTTTAGGATGATTGTAACAAACCAGATTGCAAGGAAATACTCACATCCCTTAAGCCCGTACTTTTCTATGAATGCGTTTATAACGGGAATGAAGAGATAGATTCCAATAAGGGTCCAGAAATACCATGTGATTGAAGGGTTTCCGATGAACGTGTTCCACAGAAACGTTGAGTTGTAGTTAAGAAAATGCAGCTGTGCAAGTATTATGATAATCCAGAATATGAAGGGATAGATGATTCTTGCAAACCTTCTTTTTAGAAAATCTCCTAAGCTGGGATAATCTCTGTTTAAAAGAAGTGCTCCGCTTATCATTAAAAAGATTGGAACGCCGATTCTTCCGATGTCGTGGAAAGCCTTTTGGGCTATGATTTCAAATGGAGTGTTTAAAGGGCCGAAAAAGAAATCGACATGACAGATTATTACTGCAATTATTGCGAAAGCCCTTAAAAAATCGTAGTAGAATATTCTTTCCTTTTTGGTTTTCATAATTAACTATTTGATATTGCTTATATTAAAAGATATATTAACAGGAATAATTTTAATTATCAGGTCGTGCCATTTTTTGTCTTAAAGTTCGACTTAACCTTTTTCTCTTTCTGAATATTATGTGGCTATGACAAGAATCAATAAATCCATTAATTAAAATTATAAACAATGCTTTTCAAAAATAATATTACTCACATATTCTGGTGATATGATTAAAAATAGAATTGAATATTATGATAATCTAAGAGTTCTTGCAATATTCGGAATTATTGCAATACACGTCTTTCAGCTATGGCATCATGGAGAACAGGTAAATGGGATTTACATTTACATGTTTTCAGAAATCGTGAGATATGCTGTTCCCATATTTCTAATGTTAAGTGGCGCTCTATTGTTGAACCGTGACATCGAACTTGGTTATTTTTTAAAGCATAAACTGACAAGAATTGCTTATCCATTTATATTCTATTTGATTATTTCATTCGTTCTGTCTCTATTTACAGATAAAGGTTTTTCATTCAATATTTTTTCTCAATATTGGTATTTTTGGATGATTTTTGGAGTTTATTTATCAGTTCCAATTATAAACAAATTCATTCAGCATGCTTCAATAAAAGAAATTGAATATTTTATTGTTGTTTTTCTTTTTGCTTCTGTTTTTTATCAATTTATATTGTTTTATAATTTTGATAATTATTTCAATTTAAATTTCTTTGCAGCTCCAATTGGATTTTTGGTTTTGGGTTATTATTTATCAATTAAAGACTTTAAAATGGATTCAAGAAAGCTAATGATATTGATGGGGGCCGTTTTTTTAATATCCACATATATGAAAATGCTTTCAACCGGTGCAATAATGCCAAAAAGCTTTGCTCTTGATTATGAGGCAACACAATCTCTGGTTTTGGATTCATGGGTTGATGTGAGTATTTTTGTAATATTACAGGCAGGATCATTATTTGTTCTGTTTAAGCATTTGAATTTTACAAGATTTAGAAAGGCTGTCGTATCAATCAGCAATCTAAGCTATGGAATGTATTTGATTAATTCCTTGCTGATGTTTTATATAAGTCCATTTTTCTTCAGTTTGCCTAGAAATGGTGTTGAAATTTGTTTGACCATTATTCTGATGAGTGTTTTTGTCTTTGTCATGTCATGGCTGATTGTAGGGGTTTTAAGTAAAATTTCGGGCATTGGAAACTATTGTGCGTGAAGTAATATTGGGGGGGGGCAAAAATTTGTTATGAATAAATAATTTTCTAATAATGAAACTTAAATTTTATTATTTCATTGATTTTACAAGTTTTAAAGCTTCACCGATAACTTGCCACATGTCAAAGTATTGATACATTCTTAATCTTCCACCAAATATGGTCTTGTCCTCTGAATCAGCTAATTCCTGATACTTTTGAATAGTTCTAAATTTTTTTTATCATTCAGGGATAATAGGCTTATTCACATTTATGCCAAGTTTTTGGATATTCTTTGGCGATTAGGGTTCTTTTCACTTTCAGAACTTTTGAAGTGTTTATTTGTAAATCAAGTAACTCTTAATTTGTTTGGTTTGTAAGAAAGATGTAGTAACTAGATTTCAATAATTTCTGCAGTTGGAACAATCTTTTTTAAGTTATCATAAAATTCATTAATCTGATTGTCATCTATTTTTTCATAATATTGCTTTTTATTTAAAATGTCATACTTGCTTTTTGCTAGATTATGAAGTTCAAATATTTCTAGATGTTTAGGTTTAAAATATTTTAATAAATTTAAAATTAGTTCAGTATCTTTAAGACTAAATTTGGTTATTGGGATTCTAAAAGTGGTTTTCTCCATATCAAGAGTTTCTAAATTAGTTAGGTATTGTCTTATCTTACCACCAATCACTTTCTCACAGTTTTTAGAATCAATCATTTTAATGTCAACAATAAATTCATCAGCATATTTTTCAGCTATCTTTAGATATTTTTCTGGAACAAATAGGGCAGTTTCAAAGCAGATGTGGATGTTTTCATTTTTTAGGGACTTTAAAAGTGGCTCTAAATTTTTAATTTGGAGAAGTGGTTCTCCTCCAGAAAAAGTTACTCCTCCTCCAGTTTTATAGAAAGGTTTATCCTTAATGATTTCATGCTCTAACTTATCTAAATGAATATCATATCCGAATTTGCCTTGAATTTTTGATGAGATGCATTCTGGATTAGCGCACCAGGGACATTTTAAATTGCATCCTTTTAGAAATACGGTTGTTCTAATTCCTTGTCCGTCATGGAGTGAAAAATGTTGGATGTTTGTAATTCGCACAGTCATTTTATTGTCCATTTATTCAATTTCTACCTATAATCTCTTTCATGATATATTTATCATCTTCATCAAACACTCTTAAAACGTAAATCACTGCAAAATAAATTATGATTCCGATTGGAAGTGCAAGCCACATGTTTAGATTTAGGAAGTATAGTGCAATTCCTAAGATTAATGATCCGATTATTATCTTTACTATATTTAAATAGAATTTTTTGTTTGGAGATAAATTAATTTGTTTCATAACGTAAAGATATAAGAATAATAATAATAAGTCAGTCAATACAGTAGTTATCGCGGCTCCATTATAACTGAATTTTGGAATCATATATAAGTTTAATACTACATTAAATATTACGGCAATGAAATTTAGTTTGGCAACAGCTATTTCTTTAAATGAAGCATTTAAAACGGTTGCAACAGATCCGTTAAAAAATATTAAACAAATTGTCCACACTAAAATAGACAATGGAGTTGAAGAGGCAGCATAGTCCTTACCAAAGAATAATAAAATGATGTCTAATGAATAAAACTGTGTAGCGACTGCTATTGGAATTATTATAAGCATTAAATATTTCACAGATTTTTCAAAACTAATATTTAATAACTCCTTAGAATTTTTAAACATTCTGCTCATAACAGGAAATATTACTGCACCATATACTCCATAGAATAATGTCAAAACGGATATGAGTCTATAAGTTGCATTATATATTCCTGTTGCATAATCTCCAACTAATGGAGTAAGCATTATTATGTCAATAGAATAATAAAGTGTATGCAACAATCCACTTATAGCAAAAGGTATTGATGCAATTGTTATTTTTTTACAGAATTCTCTGTCAAATTGTATGTTGATTTTTGTAATGTGTTTTTGTAGAGCATAAAATATGTAAGTTAGTGCAATAAAGTTTGAAAGTAGATATGCAAATGTTATTCCAAATATGCCGGTGTCTGTGAATATCACAATAAATACGAATATTAATAATAACAAATTCATTACTGTATTACCTATTGCTTGATATTTTCCTTCTTCAAATGCTTGGAATGTGCTAGCGAATAATCCAAAGAAAGATTTAAGAATAGCTTCAATAGTAAAAAGTAATGTTATTTGGATTGTAAGGGGATTACATTTCATTATTATTAATATAATTAATGATAATCCGAAGTTAAATGCAGAAAATAATGATTTTAATGGAATTGCATTTCCTAAATAATGGCTTGCGGAATCATAATCAGTTGCAATATGTCTAATAATATGTGTTCCGACACCTAAATCATTTAATACGGTTAAAATTCCTGTAAATGAAATTGCAAAACCTAAAATTCCATAATCATTTACTCCTAGATATTGTGCAATTACAATTGTCCAAACAAAACCACAAATGCTAGCTATTATTTGTGAAATGAGTAACCAACTCATATTTTTAAATATTGTGCGCACTTGACTCATAAAATCATCTAATAATAATTAATGTTTTTAATTTTATAACTATTAATCTATATATAAGAATTATATTTGTATGTTTTTAATTTAAATAATTTATCAAGTTTTAATTATTTTTAAAGAATTGAATATGGTTTTTATTTTTTAATTTTCCTATTATAATGTATAAAAATAAAAATTAAATTGGGATTTATTAACGACAAATAATATGTAATAGATAATTATAAAAACAATGTAATATAGAGTAACATAAAGTTGGTGTGTTTATGATTATTGATTCAATTAATTTTAAATCAATACTTTTAAAAATGGGTATTTTTGAGTATGCAAAAAAAGTATTAATTTTTAAAAACTTATCAAAAAAATTAGATGGTATTGAAGAATATTCTTCTACAAATATTTTTAATAGATTAGATTATTTTTACACTCCTTCTGCAAAACAAACAAAAGGAAAACAAATTAAAGATTTATTTAAAAAAATTAATATAATTATCCCTAAAAATGGATTTATATTTTCACTGGATCCCTGGAAATGTTTAAATTATGAGAATAGGTTAATTGGCAATATTAGTGTTGATTATAGTAAAATTTTATATGCTTCAATTGAAGATTTGAAATTAGGATTTAAACACCAAAATGAATTTGCATTAAATGAGATAGACACATTAGATGCATTTGAATTATTGATTGATCGTGAAATTGAAGAATTAAAATTATCCAATCGGAAAGATAAGTCTGAATATATAAATTATCTTGAAAACATTAAATTTAAAGAAGTTGAATCATTTAAAGAAGCTTTGCAGAGAATTTTATTTTATAATCAGATATTATGGCAAACTAATCATGAATTAAATGGATTGGGTAGGCTTGATTTAATTTTAAATGACATATATGAAAAAGATGATATAAGTGAAAGTGAAGCTTATGATTTAATCAAAGATTTTTTAATAAAATTACATAGTTATTATTATTATAA
>NZ_CAMVPN010000069.1 GCF_947169325.1 uncultured Methanobrevibacter sp.
GTGCGCCAGCATTTTTTAAGATACGACCGACTGGTGCGATTGGTAATTCACTCATTATTACACCTCCAATTAAAAGATAGTAAACAATAGTATATAAAGGTATCGGTGAAAAATGAATATTAATCGTTTATATTATACCATATCACCTATTCATATATGCTTTTGAAAATCAAATAAAAATAATAATATTACAAAAAATTAAAGGATAAAAATTAGGTAAAAATATGAAAATAAGTAACCACATTAACTTAAAAATTATTCTTCCAATAATTCGCTTTTAAGGTATGTGGCTGTTGCTTCTGTTATTTTTACCTTAACAAAGGAACCTAACTCTACATCATCAACTATGACAGGAATATAAGAATCTGTCTTAGCAATGAATCCACCTTTAGAACCTTTTTCAACAACCAATACATTTTGAGTTGTTCCAACTAATTCCAGGTTCTCTTTTTCAGTTATTTTGGATTTGATTTCGGATAAAAATTTTGATCTTTTCTTCATGACTTCGGGCGGAACTTCACGAAGTGAAGATGATATCGCACCTTTTCTGTGCTGGTATTTTGACAAATGTATCAGGCTCGGTCTGACATCTTCAAGCAGTTTGACAGTCAAGTCAAAATCGTCATCTGTTTCAGTAGGATAACCTACAATAACGTCAACCGCCAGGGTCAATTTTGGAATTTCCTTTTTGAACTTTGACACAATATCCAAATATTGCTCTATAGTGTGACCACGTCTCATCTCTGAGAGCACCTTGTCACTGCCTGATTGTATAGGCAAATGAATGAAATCATATACCTTCGGATGTTTCATCGCATCGATTATTTCATCAACTTGGCCCAAAATGTTTTTAGGGTGCATCATTCCAACACGTATCCTGAAATCTCCTTCTATATTGGACACTTCTTTGATTAAATCAGATAGCTTTTCACCTGTGTCACGACCGTATGCCGCAGTGTCCTGGGCGGTGAGCTGAATTTCACATGCACCGTTTTCAATGGCATGCCTTGCCTCTTCGACAATATCTGCAATAGGATAGCTGTTCAATGGCCCACGTGCAAAACGAGTGCAGCAGAATGTGCATGCTCCCAGACATCCTTCACAAATCTGGATAATATGAATCAATCCATCATCAGCCAATTTAGGCACACCCACTTTGGATTCCTTTGAAAAACCACATTCACGAATGACTTCTCCGCAATATGCTCCTGTGACAACTTCTGCGGCCTTGTTCAATTGATGAGGCCCTATCCATGAGCAGTCAGGCCCTATTTTATCCAGCTTTTCAGGATCGATTTCAACCATGCATCCTCCGACGATGATTTTTTTATCAGGATATTCTTTCTGAAGCTTTTGTATTTTATAGGTCACCTTGTTTTCGGTAGGCAGCTTGACGTAGCAGGTGTTTACGATGATTACATCAGCATCATCCATATTATCGACAATGTCAATGTTGTTTTCAAGAAGATTGCCTGCGATAATCTGTCCGTCTGCCTTGTTGAATGTGCATCCGTAAGATTCAATATATACTTTCATTTTTTACCTTTTGTCTTTTTAATGATGTGCTTGGTTAAATCGTAATCGTAATTGTTGAATTTGACCGGTTTTGAGTAGACTCTTGTAATGACTGCCGCCTTTGCAAATCCTGAAGTCAGTTTTCTCTCCTGGGTCTTTACCACATGGACCTTAACGATGTGCTTGTCAATTTTTACAACATCTCCAGGAGCTATTTCAAAGTCCCTTTCCAAATCAAGCTTGTAAGAGTCAACTTCACCATGCAAATCCACAGAAAATCCTATTCTTGCCGGAATTTCAATAGAATTTGCCCAAATGGTATTGATGTCTTCGACTTTGGCTTTGTTAACCCTTTTATCTCCAACTTCAATGCTTGTCACTTCTATCTGACCTAATTCACTGAGCAATACGTCCCCGCTTTTAAGTTCATCGCTTGGAGACAATTCGATTGTTGTCCTGTGGGACTTGTCCTGCTCTGAAATAATCAATCTGTAAGGTTTAGGCTTTTTCAAAGATATTACATCCTTGAAAACATGACCGCAGTCTTCACATTTCAATAAATACTCTTCCATTAGTTTTTTCTTTGATGATTTCTGTTTCGAGTTTAAAATTTCTACATCATCACTTCCGCAAATTGGACAATCCATTTTAATACCTCAAAAATATAATAGTTATTCCTTATCGTTGAGATAGTGGTTTACCAAACCGCCATCTTCCAAAATGTTTAACATGAACTCCTTGAACGGTTCGAACGTGGTTGATTCACCAGTGGTTTCATTTATCAGTTCCCCTTTTGACAAATCAATGCTAATGATGTCCCCGTCCTTTGCTTTGATGTCTGATACGATTACCGGCAATCCTATATTGATTGCATTTCTATAAAAGATTCTTGCAAATGATTTGGCAATTATTGCATCAACTCCAGCAGTTTTTATGGCTACCGGAGCCTGCTCTCTTGAAGATCCGCATCCGAAGTTTTCATCAGCTACAATGATGTCTCCCTTTTGGACGTTTTTTGTAAATTCCGGACGTTCACCTTCAAGGACATGGTCCGCCAAATCCTGAGGATTGAATGTTCTTAAGTATCTTCCTGGAATAATGACGTCAGTGTCAATGTTTTCTCCAAAAGTCCATGTTTTTCCTTTGATAATATCCATTTATATCACTGAATAAATAATTGATAAAAATAATGTAAAAAAAGTATTTGGGAAACCCAAATACAAAATAAGTTTTTAGGTGATTTGAAAATTCTTTCTAATCTTTTGATTTCAACGGTTTTGCAAATTGCCTTTCAACAGCTTCACGATACTTTGAATTCATGGTACAGAATGGTATGATTCTGCCGTCAGGGGTTGCGTAATGAATAACACATTTTTTAACCCTGTCCACATCGAAATTGAATGGGTCCATGAAGTGCATGCATGAAATGAGCATTGCATCTTTGGAAAAGTCTCCTAAAGCCTCGTAATCTCCTTTGGCAAATACGTTGATTAGAATCTTGACTATGTCCAAGTCTTCTGGAGTTCTGCTTGGATGAACCATTTTAGGAAGGTTTCCAGTCAATCCTGCTAAAACCCGTTTATGAGAACCGAATTTGCCCTCTTCAAGTTTTTGGCTGTATTCTGTCAATTTATTGAATAAATCTTCAACATCAATGAAATCTGTAATAGGAATTAATTTATCCTTTCCATCCCCTTCAGTCTTTTGCCTGAACACATAAGTTGCAATTCCACAGTGCTGATGGCAGTTCAAAGTAACTTTTGCTGAATCCTCACCATTCAAACGGGAAATGACTTCCGCAATAGGTTCAACAAATGAAGGAGGATAGAATGATTCGGTAGGAACCTGGCCATCGGTTACATCCTCAACGATGTCAACAAAGTCAGGAATGGTTATTCTTTGCTCTTCAACTTCATCTGCAGGAGTTCTTCCGGCGAATGAAACCGGCTGGAAGTTAACTCCATAAATGATATCGTTATTGTCAAATGCAAACTTGATTATGTCACCGACCTGGTGGTCATTTATTCCTTTGATTAATGTCGGAACCAATACCATACCTAATCCGGCTTTTCTACAGTTTTCGATTGCATCAAGCTTGTACGGAAGCAGATCCTTACCCCTGTTGTTAATGTAAGGCTCTGGAGTTACGCCGTCAAAGGCCAAATAGATGGTGTTACAACCTGCAGCCTTAAGCTCTTTTGCAAGTTCCTCTTTTCTAGCTAACCTTAGACCGTTTGTAGCAATTTGAACATGAGTGAACCCTTCCTCTTTGGCCATTTTGACAAGTTCGACTATGTCCTTTCTGACTGTAGGTTCACCGCCCGCATATTGAATTGCCGGACAAGGATGAGGCTTCAGATTCCTTAAATTTCTAAGCATTTGTCTGATTTCATCCTGTGAAGGTTCGTATTTGTATCCTGCAGCAGCCGCATTTGCAAAGCAGACAGGACACCTTAAATTACATCTGTTAGTTACATCAATCAACCCCAAAACAGTTGAAGTCTCATGTTTTGAACATAATCCACAGTTATTTGGACAGGTTGTCATGTCCTCAACTGAAGGGTTTTCAACTGAAGTAATTGATGGGGTAAATTTTTCAGTCCTATTGTATAATTCATAATCTCCCCAGTATGTGTTTACGAATTCTCCATGCTCATCACAAGTTTTTTTGATGAAGACCTTACCGTCCTCCTCATAAACTTCAGCTTCTAGAGATTTACCACACTCTGGGCATAAACTTGTTGTATTTTTAATTTTCAAATCAATCACCCTACTAACAATTTTACATCATTAGTACAAACTTACATAATATTATATATTTAACTTAATGTAATATTTAAACTTAATTAATTATATACTAGTAAAAATATACAGTATATTTGATAATAAATTTTCAATGGAGAAAAATCGATGGATATCCAAATGTTTTTGATTGCATGTGTTACAACGCTATATTTCATACTTCCGGCATACTTTTCAAACGGTTCCGGATTGCTGTTCGGTGGAGGAACACCAGTTGATTTCGGAAAATCAGACAGCAAGGGCAATCGCTGGATAGGTGACGGCGTTACATGGAGAGGGCTGGTGGCCGGAACAATCATTGGAATAATAACAGGAGCAGTTCAGGGATTTTTAGCGCCGATGATACTTGCAAACTTTGGACAGTACATCATGACTCCAATTATCACCAGCATCCCAAACGGAATAAATATCGGATTCCTGCTTGGTTTCGGTGCTCTTTTAGGTGATGCGATAGGTAGTTTCTTAAAAAGAAGGCTTGGAATTGGAAGGGGAAAGCCTGCTCCAATTCTCGATCAGTTGGATTTCATAATAGTCGCTTTGATTCTTGTTTCATTTGTCGTTAAGCTTAATTTACTCACCATTGCAATTGCAATCATTTTAACTTTGATTGTGCATCTGGCAACCAATACCTGCGCTTATCTGCTCGGATTAAAAGACGTGTGGTATTAGATGTATTTCTGCATCATGACAGCAGTTCCGACAGCAGGCGCAACAACACATTCATCATCAGTTAATATGTCGCCCATGGATTTTACTTCCAAACCCAAAAGCTCTGCGGCAGGCCTGTCAAGAATATCTTTTCCAAGACCAGTCACCACAATCAAATCCATGTTTTGAGTTTCATGCACCTGTTTAAGGCCATCTGCAATTTGTTCTATCTGCTTTTGGTGAATGAATTTGGACATCTCAACGATATCGTCCATGGAAAGCATTTCCAAATCTGCGCATACAACACGGGCGATTCTTTTTGCGCAGTCCAATTTGGACTTAGACTCACCATCAAATGTATCGCAGACATAATCATCTTCACTAATCAAATCAAGGACTGTATAGATATCTGCAGTCTGGGCGAACAATTCTGAAGCAACCCTGTACTCTTTTCCGTTCAATTCGACCTTATCCAAAAAGCTTGCAAGATTTGTCCTTAATGTTCCAGTATAGACAAGCTCACCTGTTGCGGACCTGTCGAAATCGGATTTTCCGATTGCACATTCCTTGCCGTTTCTGATTGGTATGATATCTGTAGTGGTGCTTCCGGTATCTATGAATATGCAGTTATCTGATATCAAAGTGGCAATCTGAGCAGTTGCAATCCAGTTTGCGGCCGCTGCCTTGAGAGGAGTCTTTTCTATTTCCTCTTTTGAAAGCATTCCATCGATTCCGACATATGCAACTGGACATGAAAATGTCTCTTCGCATTTTTTAACGACATCCAACACTCCGTCATTTTTAGTGTCGTATGCATCCACAAGCTCTGCAGTCATTGATATTCCAACCGCATCGATTTCATCAATCGGACAGATGTTTTCTATCAGTTCGACCAAAACGCGTGACAGATCATCGTTATTGCTCCACATCGGAAGATATGCAAAATCAACTTCGATATTTTTGATTTCATCGCCTTCAAAGTCAATTACAGCAAGGTCTGTGTTTGCTCCTCCAATGTCAAAACCCGCTACTTTCATACTGTTCTCCTGATTTCCAAGAAATCTCTGACTTTCTTAAATTCCACTTCACCGTCCAGATAGATGTCGACATCATCAATACTTATTTTACTGTCAATCAAATCCACGACAGTCTTTCCAATGCTGTCATGGTAGGCTATTTTTGCCAAACCGACATATGGAGTTGTGAATCTTGAATTTATCTCCAAAAGATAGACTGAATAGACGTCCTTTTCATCGGCATTGATTAGCATGTCCACTCCGACAAAACCCTTTAGACCGTCAATGGCTTCAACTGCCTTAACTGCAATTTCAAAAGCTTCGTCCTTGTATTTGCTTTCATAAGGCAATTTTCCTCCAAGATATTCGGCATTATCGTTTTTAACCTCAACGAACTGCTTATTCAAGCTTAACGGAATTGCCTTTTTGCCGTCGGATATCAGACTGACACTGATGTCCTCTCCTTCAATGTACTCCTGGACAACAACTCTGGAACCAGGAGTGAAAATCTTGTCCAAATCAAGGGTCAAATCTTCAATGTTTTCAATCACGACAATATTTTCACTGTCAACACCAATCAATGGTTTGATTATCAGTTTGAGAGGAGTTAGAGGATCTTCTGCCTGCCATTTTTCATGCAAGTTTTCAATGGCTCTTTTCCAGTATCCTTTTGGATCTATCTTGAATCTGAAGGTTCTTGGCTGCGGAACGATGCCTGAAAGCTTTTCATAGGTTAATGACTTATCCGATGCTATCAGACATGCTTCAGCAGAGGAATTGTATGTATCCACATTGTTTTCCTCTAAAATCTTTGTGATTTTGTAGAGATTGTTGTCGTTTTCTGCAGCTATGAAAATGGCCCTGTTGAAGTTCGCCGCATTGTCAGCGAGCCAATCGACAATGTCAATGTCGATTAGGATAGGATTTACGTTTTCATATTTGCTTGCGGCAATCTCATAGGATTTGTTTATAACCAAATCCACATTGAACTCTTTCAAGTCATCTAAAAGACTGAAAATCAATGCTTCGGCTTCAGTGATTATGCGCTTGTCCTTTTCACCTGAAGCAGTGAAATATTCAAATACCAATATGGAATCATTCTCTTTTGTCATAGCTAATCATCATACCCTTTAAGTTTGTATCATCTGTTGGAAATTTCATATTTTGACCGTCAAACACCATATGCACCAGTGCGTTTTCCTTCTGCTCGAATTCGGCCACATTAACATCCTCGTTTATCAATGCCATCTTTCTTGTAAAAGATGTCATTATGTCTTCTGGAGCCTTGATGTCAAGCAGGCCTTCGCTGTAAAATTTCTCGATTGCATCCACAGTCTTTTCTGCGGCATCCCCCTGGCCATACGGGTTTTTGGCATTTCTCATGTTTTGTGCAAATTCATCATCATTCAATATGAAATTTGCATTTTCCAAAATAGCGTCCTTGTTTGCTCCAACCAGAATGTTTCCTCCGGCAGTTACGGTTTCAGGCCTTTCCGTATTGTATCTCAATGTCAATGCTGGCACGTCAAGTGTGATTGCCTCTTCCTGAAGACCTCCGGAGTCTGTCAATATCAATGTTGATTTTGAAGTTAAAAGCAGAAAATCAAGATATCCAATCGGCTTTACGATATGGACATGCTCCAAATCATTCAATTCATCAAAGAGTCCGAAATTTTCAAGCATATTCTTTGTTCTTGGATGAATAGGGAAAATGATGTTCATTTCATCAAGTTCTTTTAATGCTTCGATAATGCTTGTTACACGCTCCTTTACATCAACGTTTTCTGCTCTGTGCATTGTCAATGTCAGAATGTTGTCCATGTTTTCAATGTCCAATTCAGCGAGGGATTCCTCTTCAAATCCTCTTTTCTTGGCAATTTCCAAGTGTCTGAAGCAGGCGTCGACAACAGTGTTTCCGGTAATGATCAGGTCATTTCTTGACAACCCTTCAGCTAAAAGGTTTATTGCGGACTCTTCTGTTGGAATGAAATACATTGCTGAGCAGACATCAGCAACCCTTCTGTTAATCTCCTCAGGCATTGTTGTGTCGAATGAACGGAGCCCCGCTTCGACGTGACCGACAGCAATATGCAACTTGGCAGCAACCAATGCTCCTGCCAGAACCGCATTTGTGTCTCCCTGAACAAGAACAATGTCCGGTTTTTCCTCCAAAAGAATCTCTTCAATGCCTTTCATCATCAGTCCTGTCTGCTTACCGTGGCTGCCAGAACCTACATGAATGTTATAATCCGGAGATGGAAGCTCCAAATCCCTGAAGAAATTATCAGACATCTCTTTATCATAATGCTGACCAGTGTGCAAAACTATTTGACTGATGCCCCTCCTGTCAATCTCTGCAATAATGGGAGCCATCTTAATGATTTCTGGTCGAGTTCCTAAAATAGTCGCTATCTTCATAATAATCACTTAATTATTATATTAATTAAAATAGTTTAAATAATTTTAAATTTTCAGTAAAAAAATAGAATTGGCAGGTAATGAAATTACCTGATAAATGAACCGATTGCAATTCCAAAAGCAGTACAAACGGCAATCATTAAAACGTTTAAAATGAATGCTTCAACAAGAGCATTTATTGAAGTGTTATCATTGAATTTGCCTCTCCTTAAAAAATAATCAACGATTGGAGGTATTGTCATAATAAAACCAATCACAATGATGAATGGGATGGATTCAAACCATAAATTAGAACTGGAATTGTTAAAAGCCAGATAAAGTCCCAAAGCAAAACCGACAATAACATTTAAAATAGAAAACTTATCGAAAACATCATAAACTCTTGTCATTAATCCACCTTCAAATATATTATATCTACTATGATATAAAAATGTTAATGTAAATCAGACAGGCTTTTTATCATGGACTCCCGAATTGCATATCTCTTTTGAAGTTCATCTAGAGAGCCGACCAAAACCCTTCTGAAGCGCTCACAGGCATAATCATCATATCTGAATTTGATTCCATCATATTGAATGTCCATCAAAATCAGGTATTCGGCCTCCATTACCTTAATGTATGCCCTCGGTTCGTCTTCACCCGGATTCAAAAGCCTTTCAACCTCATCAAGATCCATTTTTCCAGTGGCCACATCGACAAAAACCCTCATCATCTTCCTTACCATGTTCCATAAGAATGACTCTCCATAAATGTCAATGAATATCGGAGAGATGGTGTCGTGCAGGTTCGGGAATTCCCTTTTATGGTAATCGTTTAAATCGACTTTAGATATTTTAATGTCATCAATAGTCCTTGTGGTTGTCTTCTGAAAGCGTTTTGTGAAGTTAGTGAAGTTATGTGTTCCCTTAAATATTTCCGCACATTCATTGAGTTTGTCAATGTCCAAATCCTGAAACAGCATATAGCGATACTGCCTCATCTGAGCATATCTTGGCTTGAATGCATAGCGAACCGGAGCTGACGCTAAAATCTGAATATCATCAGGAAGAGAATTGTTAATCTCGTTGACCCTGACCTCCTTTTCGGACTGAAAACTGATAACATTGCCTAAACTGTGAACGCCGGCATCGGTTCTCCCGGCTATTCTGAAACGTGACTTTTTCAAATCATCAATGTAGTCCAGCTTGCGCAAATGGTAGATTAACTCCTCTTCAACCGTTCTGAGGTTCGGTTGTCTTTGAAAGCCGTGAAAATTAGTTCCGACATATCCGATTTTTAGTGCTGTTCGCTTCATCACTATAATATTAAACGCAATATAAAATAAGTTTTTAGGATTCAATCCTAAAATTAAAATAGATTTTTAATCATATGAGTTGTTTCGTCATAGTCATCCTCTTCAAGAGTCACTGCATAACCCCTTGATTTCCAAAACGGTATGGCCGCTTCAAGATATCTGTGGGAGTGCAGATAGATTCTGTCATATCCCGCTTCCCGTGCAAAGCTTTCCATTGCATCAACAAGCTCTCCTGCAAGACCATTCCTTCGGTATTCCTCATCAACCATCAATCTCCAGATGCTTGCAGTGTCTTCTTTAGAGTAAATTCCCTTAAAAAACTCATAATCCTTGTCATAAGGTCTGATTGCCGCAGTTGCCACTATCTTTTCATCATCCATCGCAACAAAGAAGTTGCTTTTATCAGGTAAAATATAATAATCCTCCAAATCGAATATATCATAGTGAAACTTTGGTGTTGGGCCAATGTGATACTCCTTTTCAATCTGGTCAAACAAAAAATTCTTTGCAGCATTGATTTCAGAATCATCATCATTGATTTGTCTAATCCGTATGTTCATGATAATCCTCTTAATATAAAAAAAGATAAAAAAGAGAAATTTTTGAAATTTCTCTATTCTTGTGCAGTTTCAGGATTGAGCAATTTCTCAACATTTTCACCGATAAGGTCAAATAACAGCACTACAAGCAATAAGGATACACCAGGGTAAAATGCCAACCACCAGTATCCAGATGAGAGATAATGCATTGATTCAGATAAGATTACACCGATTGCCGGTTCATGAGGTGGCAAACCGAATCCTAAAAATGTAATTGCCGCTTCGTGCATAATTGCATGAGGAAACATCAAAATTACCCCAACAATAATCTGAGACACAATTAACGGTAAAATATGTTTAAGTGCAATCCATACTTTGGATTTTCCCAAGTTTTCAGCCAGATGAACATATTCCTTGGTTTTGATTTCCTTTACTTCAGACCTGAGTACTCTTGCAAGCGGTGTCCAGTGTGTCAGACCCACACCCATGATTACACCATACACTCCACCGCCGAACATGATGGAAACGAGAATGATTAATAGAATATGAGGAATTGAACCGAATAAATCTATAATTCCAGCTACAAATTCATCTGCAACTTTATTAAAACTTGAAAACAATCCCAAAATGATTGAAATGCAGGTACTTACCGCTGAAGCGATGAAACCAACCATAATACTTAATCCAAGTCCTGCGATTGTACGCTGAAACATGTCTCTTCCCATCCAATCTGTTCCAAAAAGATGTTCTAAGGAAGGCATCTGATTAGCATTTACAAAACTTGATGGGATATCTCTTATAAAGTACCCTGAAACAAAAATGGATACAATAACCAAAATGGATATTGCAATAATTACAAGAGTTTTTGTTCTGAGATTTGCAGAATACAAGAACCATTGTCTTTTGTCATCTGCTTTCTTTTTAATCATTGAACTCACTCTCCTTGATTCTCGGATCTATCAGGTAATATGAAATATCCGCAAGCAGGTTACCAACAAAGACGAAAATTGCACTGATAACCACGATTCCTAAAAATAGCGGCACGTCATTTTGAAGACCTGCTGCCACAGCCGTCTGGCCGATTCCAGGATATGAGAATACCTGTTCAACCATTACTGCTCCTCCAAAGAGTTCACTGAATGAGAGGAATTGCAATGTAATTGCAGGAAGCATTATGTTTCTAATTCCATGGTTTTTTACCAAGTCCCAGCCTTTTTCACCTCGGGATTTTGCAAATAGCACATAATCTGAAGATAAAACCTGAATCAATTCATTACGGGTGTACATTGCAATTGGTGCAAGGCCAACCAAACTCAATGTCAGTGTCGGAAGAACCAGCCTGCTTGCCCATTCCATGAACGTCGCATCGGTACTCTTAACACCAATAGGCACACCGAATCCAATAGGGAACCATCCCAGATAAACTGCAAATACCATTAAAATAAGCATTCCAACCCAAAATGAGGGGGCGGATTGAATTGCATAACAATAAACTTTAACTGCCTTGTCAATCCATGATCCTTTATTTTTACCGGCTACCACACCTAAAATAAAACCAAATACTCCACTCAATATCCATGACAATGCCATCAATACTACAGAAGCAGAGAATTTTTGAAGAATAACTTCAGTAACAGGAGCCCGATATATTAATGAGGTTCCCAAATTACCTTGAATCAAATCCAGAAGCCAGTGATAGATTTTTGTAGTTAAAGGAACATTTGTACCGAAATACTGTTCTAAAATTTGTCTTTGAGCTTCAGATACTGCAGCACCTTTTAAATAAGCACTAACCGGGTCAATAGGGGATAAATCCAATAACACAAAACTAAAAATTGCAACAGCAATCATTAATATTATGAAACGTACTAACTTAAAACCAAAATATTTTGCCAATTTTTGTTTATTCAATGAAATGAACCCCCTTGAAAATTTTTAAAAAAAAATAAAAAAAAGGAAAATGATTTAAGCTGTGGAGTTGGTTCTTGTCCAATCACAGATGTTTACTAAGAAATCATTTCCTATTCCGTCAGGTTGGTCACCCATATCGATTCCGTCTTTGACGAAGTAGTTGTAGTTGTAGTTTACAAGCCATGCAAATGGAGCATCACCAGCAGGTCCCCAACCGCCATCATTTACAAGAGCAGATTGAGCCCATAATGTGTTAGCTGCATTCAAGTCTGTTGAATGCATTGCGTCTTCCATCAGTTTATCTGAATCAGAATTGTTGTATAAGCCAGGGTTCATATAGAATTCATCTGCATCTTTACTGTGGTATTGTTGATAGATGGATTTGTATGGGTCTGGAGAAGTCTGTTGCATCAATGCAGCTGAGCTGTACATGTTTGCATAGATTGTATCCCAGTCAGCACCTTTGAGGTTTACTTCAATTCCAATTTCTTTAGCTTGTTCTGCAAATACGGTTGCCAATGATTGTCTGTCAAGGTAATCAGGTGGGTAGTATAAATCGAAGGATGCTTTTGTACCGTTTTTCTCTACGATTCCGTCACCGTCAGTGTCTTCCCAACCTCCGTCTTTCAAGATTTGTTTTGCTTCAGTAACGTTAGCATCTTGAACTTTTGCATCAGGGTTTGCATAGTCTCTTGTATCTACACTTGTGTATTCAGGAGTAGCGTGTCCTGAGAATATTTCATCACACATTGTTTGACGGTCAACACCGACATTTAATGCTTCCCTGATTGCTTTATCTGCAGTTACGTTGTTACCTATTTTCCAACCGCTTTCATTGGTCACTTTACCAGTGTCTTCAAGGTAAGGGAAAGATATACCTTGTGCCCTACCTGCTGACTTTTCAACGAATTTGTATCCGTCAACACTTTGGTTTAATGCAGAGGTTGCAACAGGCACTACATCTACTTGACCGGATTTAGCGAGTTCCAGCCAGGTTGATTCTTCAGGGAACAACATGGTAAGTTGAGTGAAGTATGGTTTGTCGCCATAGTAGTTGTCGTTTACTTTGAATATTGCTTGTTGACCTTTGTCCCAGTGGTCCAGTACGTATGGTCCGGTACCGATTGGGTTTTCACCATAGGTATTGTTGTCATATTCTTCAGGTACGATACCGACATATCTTAAGTCATAGATGAATGTTGATCTTGGCTCTACCAATGTAAATTCAACACAGGTATCGTTTTTAGCAGTTACATTTGCAAGATTGGTTAAATCCAAATCAGTTTCTGTGTCTTTTGCAGTATTGAATGTGAATGCAACGTCTTTTGCATCGAATGTTGAGTTGTCGGAGAATTTAACGTCATCCCTTACGTTTACAGTCCATGTTTTACCGTCACTACTGATTGAATAGTCAGTAGCCAAATCAGGAACGATTGTTCCATTTGAATCTGTTTTAAACAAACAGCTTTGCACTAAAGGATTATAGTTCATGTGTCCGCATCCCCAACCGGTAAGCGGGTTGAAACCGGATTCCGGTTCTTTCATGTTACTGTGGGCCGCTACGGTCAAATGAGTAGGATCACTATCAGATGAACCACCCATCAATGCAAATGCAGCGACAACAACAACGAGGATTGCTACGACAGCACCAATAATTATCTTTTTGTCCATATTTTTTCACCTATTAAATTAAACATATTAAAACAAAAGTAATACTATTTAACCAAAAAATGCTTAATTAGTAATACTTTATTAACTTATTTTAATAACGATAATAATTTTGTTTCAAGCATATAAAAAGATATTTATTACTTTTAATCTCAAATTGACAAATTAAAAAATTATTAATTAAATATCAAAAAAATGAACGCTCATCAATTTCTAAAGCATCAAATTAGGCATTTAATGCAATATAACTATTACAAAAAAATACAATATTGCGAAAAAAATTTTTTACAAAGTAATACTTAAATTGAACCTCTCCGACTTAAAGAAGCCGGAGATTCTTAGGCCATGCCTGCTGTTTCGTCAAAACATTTCCATTCATATGAATATATGAATTTGTCTTGACCAACAGGCATGAAATCTACTAAGCATAAGACCATTGAACCAGTGGCCCGTAAACCTTCGTCTAAAATATTTTTAGCCGCATTAACATCACGTTTATGTACAGCATGACAATGTGGACACTCCCATTCTCGTTCTCCACGACCCAAATCATGATAAATTTCACCGCAAACACTGCATTTTTTACTGGAAGGAAACCACCTATCCACCTGTACAAATTCACGTCCATACCATTCGGCTTTGTATCTTATCATTTCTATGAGTTTTCCCCATCCGATTTCATGAATGCTACGACTTAAACTACGTGAACGAATCATTCCACGAATATTTAATGTCTCCATTGCTA
>NZ_CAMVPN010000070.1 GCF_947169325.1 uncultured Methanobrevibacter sp.
TTCCAAATAATTTAATTAAATTAAAATAAATTAATTTAACAATTTACTATAAATCCAGTTAAAACCATTGGATGATGCGAAATTATGGTCTATGATATATCCCACCAGAATGACCCCCATCACAACGGCAATTGATTTAATGGAAAAATAATATTTGGATGATTCCAAAAAAAACATTATAATCACAATAAAATATTGTTTTTGCACTGCCACTCTATGACATGAAAGCACTTAATGAAATCTAGGCCCCTCCAACAACATAAAAGAGGAATGATATCCTCGCACCTGTGTTGAATAGAAGGAAAATCACCCATCAATTAAATATAAATAGTTAAATAATGATTTTTCACAAAAATTATATTAGTGGTAATTATGAAAGTTTTGAAGATTACGATTATCATGCTCATTATACTCATTTCGGTGGGGACTGTCTGTGCAGCCGAAGACATCTGCGATGATGAAATGGGCGATGATAGTCAGGATATATTAAAAACTACTCAAAACGATATTTATTCAGTTGGAGAAGATTCATTCGCCAATTTGACTGATGAAATAGGAAGTACAGGCATTTCTTTGGATTTAAACCATGACTATGCCTTCAACAATGAAACAGACAACAAAAGCGGAATTGCTATTAACAAAGACAACTTTGTACTTAATGGTAACGGCCGTACGATTGATGCAAAAAACCAATCAAGAATATTCAACATTACTGCAAACAACATCACATTAAGCAACTTAATCTTAATCAACGGTAATGGCAAAGAGGGCGGGGCAATATACTCCAATGGAACTTTGACATTAAACAATGTGACTTTCACTGACAACTATGCAACTGAAAAAGGTGGTGCAGTAGTGTTATATAAGAATGTAACCCTTACCTGTAACAATACCCGATTTATAGACAATTATGCTAGTGCAGGTTCATCAATATATGTTGATGAAGGTAACCTAAACCTTTACAATTCATATATAACCTCAAATGTATTCTCCAAACGTGGCCAGATTGTCTTTAATAAGTCTAAGATTAATGTGGGAAATACCACGTTCATCAATATTGCCTCTTCATACACCCCTGCATTATATGTTGAAGAGGGTAAAGACGCCTACATAATTAATTCCAAATTCATTAACTTAATGGCAAATATTACTGCCGGTGCATTGGACATTAAAGGCACAAGTTACGTATACATCAAAGATTGTGAATTCATAAACACCACATCATCTAAAAATGCGGGAGCCATTCTTGCAGACATCGCTGGAGAGGGTCAATTAGAGGGTAACGTGACAGTACTCAACACAATATTTAAGGACACCTATTCTGAATTCGGAGGAGCATATCTTCAATTGGGAGGAAGGTTATTGCTGAACAATAGCGAATTCTCAAACAGCCATGCAAAATATAATGGAGGTGCAATTTACCTCTCTTATACAGAAAGCGAAATCAGCAATTGTAATTTTACCTCAAATGGTGTTGAATTAAATGATCAAGGATATCCGACTTATGGGGGCGCAATATTCAGCGACATCAGCACATTAAATGTAGACAACGCTAAATTTATCAATAACTCTGCAAGTGCTGGTAATGCAATCTATGCATACGATACCTCCTACAACATTAAAAATTCACTGTTTGAAAACAACACAAACCCAATCTACACATTTTTCGATAAGGAAAGCATATTAGAAAATAATGTTTACATTAATGATGACAACATCTCAACCAACAATGAACTCCATACATCAATAATGATTGGGCAGGGCATGCAATTAACATTGCTTAACAATACAATCAATGTCACCACCATTCCGGCCAGCTTTGATTTGCGCAATTACAGCTGGGTTACACCTGTTAGAGATCAAGGATGGATGGGTGCATGCTGGACCTTCGGAATGACTTCCGCCCTTGAATCCGCTTTACTGAAAGCTACGGGCATCAATGCTGACTTTTCAGAAAACAACATGCAGAATACCATGTTAAGATATTCAATTTATGGGACATCTTCATTGGGTGAAGGAGGAATGAACACAATTGGAACCTCTTATCTGTTGAGTTGGTTGGGAGCATTCCCACAGGATGCTGACACCTATGATGAATTGGGAAAAATTTCACCGGTCATCACAACTTTGAATGATATCCATGTTCAGGATGTGATGTTCATACCTAACAATGAAATCCCTAACGGCACACAGCTCAAACTGGCAATCATGAAATACGGTGCTTTGGATGTGAGCTATTTCGGACAATCCACATATGATGAAAAAAATCCATATTATAATGAGAACACATATGCCCAATATGTCAATGAGACTACAGGTGCAAATCATGAAGTTTCAGTTGTTGGCTGGGACGACAATTTCCCAAAAGAAAAATTCCTGATTACTCCTCCTGACAATGGAGCATGGATTATCAAGAACAGCTGGGACACTGATTGGGGAGATGAAGGATATCTTTATGTTTCATATTATGACCAATCATTCACAACATCCATTACAATACCAGATTATGCTACAGCAATAATAATTGAAAATACCGAACCATACAATAAGAACTACCAATATAATTTAGTATGGGCAGGTAATTTCTTAGCGAATCCTATTGGAGGCAATGTAATCTACTGCAATCAGTTTGAAGCGATGGATGATGATTTGATTGCAGCAGTCGGAACATACTTCAGCAGCGAAGGCATCAATTACACCGTTGAAATTTATGTAAATGGCGATTTGAAATTGACTCAGGAAGGAGTGTCACCATATTTAGGTTACCACACCATCAAATTGAACGAATATATCCCAATTAAGAAAGGAGATATTTTCCAAGCGGCAATTACCTCAAATGTTATGCCTTACCTCAATGTAGCAGATTCCAGAACACATCACATAGAAAATATTTCATTCTCCTGTTTTGACGGGCAAACCTGGGAGGATAATTATGATTATAATATAATAGCTTGTCTGAAAGCCTATACTGTTGCTGACGACAGTAAAATCATCGACAATGAAGACATTACTGTTGAATACGGCTCTGCCTTTACAGTGAAAGTAGCAACCGAAGACGGACACCCAGTAACAGGCGCAGTAGTCAACTTCACAATCAACGGAAACACAACCCAAGCAGTAACCGACAGTGACGGAATTGCAAAACTGGAACTAAGTACCCCTCTAGGCACATACGAAGTAACAACCACATACAACAACAAAACCTACACAAATAATGTGGCCGTAAAAGAAGCGAAAACTTCACTCAGCATTATCGAAGTAGACGGAACAGGTATAATCACAGGTATTCTAAAAGACACTAACGGCAAAGGAATCGAAAATGCAACCGTTGCATACACCAGCAAAAATGCAAACGGAACAGTCATAACCGATTGTGAAGGTAAATTTACCATATCCGATGTTTCAGGCGAAATCCAACTGACATACAGTGGAGATGAAACTTACATTGGATCAGATGCCGCAATAACCCTGAAAAATACCGTTCCGTTAAGAACAGGAACAAGCATCATAGCCGACGACTATGAAACATACGCAATCGACTTTGATGCAGGGGAACGTGGAGGATACTTCAAAGTCCAACTAGTCGACGCCAACGGCAATCCATTAGTGAACAAAACAGTGTTCATCGGATTCAACGGCAAAGTATACAACAAAACCACCAATGAATCAGGTTGGGCGCAACTGCAGATCAACCTGAAACATGAAGGAACATACACATTCGCAGTGGCATTCCTAGGTGACAACGACTACAACGGATCATTCGTCGTGCAAAAAAATAAAGTAAACAAGAAAGCTACAAGCATCAGTGCACCTTCCAAAACATACAAAGCAAGTGCGAAAACCAAATCCTACACTGTAACACTAAAAACAGACAAAGGATCATCCATTGACGGTAAAACATACCTCAAAGCGGGCAAAAAAATCACACTCAAAGTCAATGGAAAAACATACACTGCAAAAACAGACAGCAACGGAAAGGCAACCTTCAAACTAAGCCTAACCAAAAAAGGAAACTTCAAAGCAGTCGTCAAATTTGCAGGAGACAAAACCTACAAATCCGCACAAGCAGACACAAAAATAAAAATCAACTAGAAGAGACGGCAATCTCTTCTAATTTTTTCTTTTTTAAATTAAGCCATCCCAAAAATTAAAAAAAAGTAGAAGTAAAATTGAAATTCTAAACATCAATCTTACTGTTTATCAATGATTCTTCATCGGCAGATATGATCTCACCATCCAAAACTTCAATAACTCTGTCTGCAAGTTTGGCCACATCCATATCATGAGTTACTATTATCAAGGTTACATTCTTATCTTCATGCAAATCAATTAACTGCTTAAGGATTTTGCTACTTGTCTTTGAATCTAGTGATCCTGTTGGTTCATCTGCCAATATTATTGAAGGATTGTTTGCAAGTGCACGGGCGATGGCCACCCTCTGACGTTCACCGCCTGAAAGTTTGTTCGGCAACATATCTGCCTTGTCCTTAAGGCCCACATCATCAAGCAATTTCAGCGCACGTGATCTCATTTCCTTTGATGACAATTTCTGGGTAAACATCGGAATTTCAATGTTTTCCACAACAGAGATGTTCGGAATCAGGTTATGCAGCTGGAAAATGAATCCAATGCTTTCAGCCCTAAACTCATTCAATTTCTTAGAGCTTTTCAAATCCCTGCCTGCAACGCTTATTGAACCTGAATCAGGAACGTCAAGTGCCCCAAGCATGTTCAGCAGTGTTGATTTGCCAGAACCAGACGGTCCGATGATGGATACGAACTCCCCATCCCTGATTGTGAGGTTGATGCCGTTCAATGCCTTGATTTTACCATCTTCATAGCTTTTATACAAATCTTTTATCTCTACCGCATTCATAGTATCACCTCATTCGTACCTCAACGCTTCTGTCGGAGGCAATTTCACAGCCTTGATTGCAGGATAAAGCCCTCCTATTATTCCAACGATAATTGCAATTCCAAATGCCTGGATGAATATCTTAGGTGTGAACAGCGGACTGATTCCCATCTGAGGACCTAAAAGTGTGCATGCCAAAAATCCGATTACTGATCCGATGATTGCTGAGACGATTGTGATTACAAGAGATTCACCGACAATCATTGTGAGGATTTTCCTATCAGACCATCCGACAGCCTTAAGCACCCCAATTTCACGTGTCCTTTCAAACACTGACATCAGCATTGTGTTGATAATTCCCAGACCCCCAACGACAATGGCTAAAAGTGAAATTGCCCATGTGGATGCCTGAAGCATGTTGAGCATGTCTCCCATCTGCTGCATTTCCATTACAGATGTTATTGTCGCTATGTCATCACCGTATTTCTCGTCAATCCTGTCAGCAACTGCCTGCGGGTCTTCTCCTTTCTTGACTTTAACGTAGATGTTTGAGATTGAATCCTCATCATCCATCAGTTCTCCGACCTTGGAGATTGATGTGAACACTCCGCCGGCCATGTTCTGGTCACCGGTTTCATATATTCCGACTATCTCAAATTCCTCGCCGTCGATTTTGATGGTGTCTCCGACCTTGTAGTCATTGTCATCGACATAGATTTCACCTAAAATGGCTTCGGATTCATTGTCTTTGAACAGCCTCCCCTCTTTCATTGATATGTCTGCCAAGTTAGCGCCTTCAGGATCTATTCCAATCAACGTATTCATATAGTCATCACCGACCGAAGTCAGGACAACATAAATCGGATACGCTTCCTCGACTCCTGAAACGTTTGCAATCTTTTCTGTCCAGTTTGCATCGATGGTGTTGGTCCCGTATGCCGAATCTCCAGTTTCCTTACCTGAAATTGAAAAGTCAGCACCTCCCGCATGAATTGTGTCTTCAAAGGTATTGACCAAACCGTCTGTGATTCCACCAAGAGCAACTATTACCACTATTCCAATTGCAATTCCCACAATTGCCAGAATTGCACTAGTTCTTCTTCTGAATGGATTTTTAAGAATAAATTTTAAAAATGACATAATACTAAATAGTATTGTAATATATAAATAGCTACTTGCCTCATCAACTGAGATGCAAAAAACAGGTGTTGAAATGCATAAGAAGACATTAATTGAAAATATAGACAAAATCCATACAACCGAAATGGGAATCGGAAGGATTCAAAGGAACCTTGATATTGATGCAGAACCGGTAGAGTACTGCATTTCAAAATTGAAACAGGAAAATTCAGTCGTTGAAAAAGAAGGTAAAAATTATTATGTAAATGTTGATGATTGTGTGATAACCATCAATTCAAGCAGTTTTACTATAATAACTGCCCATAAATCTAAATAAAAAAAAAGAAGAGATTAAAAATCTCTTTAAATCTAATCATCCATGTCTTCAAATCTGGATTCTAATTTTTCCATTACACCAGGAAGTGAAGTGTATTCCATTTCTTCAGCAGGTAATCTGTGAGGTTCGAATGGACCGTGTCTTCTGATGTAAGTTGCGATTTTAGCAGCTTGTTCACGGGTTGGGTCAAATGCAGGGTCATCGAATAAGTCTACAGGACCGATTAATTCACCGTTAGCTACTTGGAAACCTAATCCTACTACTCTAGGTGGTCCGTCAAATCTGATTGGGTTTGCTTCCATTTCAGATACTGGCATCATTGGACCGTTGTGGGATCCTCTCATCCATCCACTTACCATGTGTGGGAATGCAAATGGATCTACACATTCACCGTTTGCAGGGAAACCAGATTGTGCTCTTACGATACATACTGGGTCGTCTTTACCGACGTATTCTCCAGCCATTAAGTTTAATCTTTCGGTACTTATTGCAGCTGCGATTTCACCGTTTTTCTTCCATACTCTTTTGATTACGTATCTTCCGGTGGAACCGATTAATGCAAGCAAGTCGTACATTTCTTCAGGACAGTTTAGGATAACTTTTCTGTGTTCGATTACATCGAATACTTCGAATTTGAATCCATCATGTAAGGAAGGGTCGATTACAAGACCTGCAGTGTTGAATGGGTCTGCAAACATTCTGAATACTGGTAAGTTGAATGCACCAGGTTCGGTTTTGTCACAGCAGAATACAAGAACAGGATCAGATGGCCTTTCTTCGAATTCCATTTCTGCTACACCAGGACCCATACCTTTGATGTTTCCAGAGAAGGTATCAGACAATAAGTCTTGACCTGCACCGTATAATTTCAATTCACGTGCTCTTTCTGTAGCTTTCATGAATGCATCGTATGCGGTTTTGTGTACTTCTTCGTTTTCTACACCTTTGTCGTGGGTCATAATTAAGTCTATGTCGTCTCCACAACGGGAAATATAGTAATCTTTTAAGATACCTGCTTCTAAAGCTTCGTTTAAAACTTCGTCACAAATATCCATTAATTCTGGGTGTGCGACACAGTGTCCGGACACACTTCCGATATCAGCTTTAATTACACTAACAGTAGTTTTCATTTTAATACCTCGATTAGTAAATTAGTTATTTACTAGACATTTATTATTTTTAGTTTGTATACTATTTATATTATTATGTTTAACGAGGTTATTTTATTAAAATTTGAAATAAAAAAAAGAATAAAAATAGAAAACTAATCAAGTTTTCTGATATTTTCAAAAGCCTTTTGAATTTCGCTGCCCTGGTCCATGTCTTCACATGCCTGTTTTACACGGTCCAAATCCGCACGGGTTTCAGGATACCTTGGAACCGCACTGCATCCACCGTCATCGATTTTAGATATGTCGAATGTTCCTATCCTTTTGGCAATTTCAGTGATTTCCTCTTTATCAAGTCCAATAAGAGGAGATAGAATAGGCATTTCGACGCCATATCTGGTGGCTAGAATGTTTGACAAAGTCTGTGAAGCGACCTGTCCTACGCTGCTTCCATCCACTATGGCATCGGCACCCAATTCACGGGCCAATTTTTCAGCTATGTGATACATTCCGGATTTGCACAGCACACAGGTCATTTTTTCGGGAGCCTTATCTTTGGCAGTCTGCAGGTATTCACCATAGTCAACCACCCTTTTTGTGATTGGAACCCCTTTTGCATAGATGTTGAGCTGATCCACCAGCAAGCTGAAGTTCTCCAGCGCTTTATGAGTCGTAAACGGATCATTGTTGCAGTTAAGGGCAACCACTTCACAGCCCCTTTTCATCATTAGATATGCAGCTACAGGAGAGTCTATTCCACTTGAAAGCAAAACGACAACCTTCCCCTGTGTTCCCAATGGAAGTCCGCCAGGACCTTTAATCTTTTCATGGAAAATGAACGTATCGTCTTCTCTGACTTCTACAAAAATGGTCAAATCAGGGTTTGTTAAATCGACAGGCGCTAGGACTTTATTTCTTACAACTCCTCCGCAATGTGCAGCCATTTCCTGGGAAGTGAAATCATGTATTCCCACACGGCGGCATTTTATGGCGAACTTTGTGTTTTCATCAAGCATATCTTCCGCAATAAGCTCTTCAACATATTCTCCTAATGTGGCGTCAATGTCCTCATAGGTTGTTTTTGTTGAAATGGCCGGAGAGTAGGACACTACCCCGAATACCCTGTTTAATTTCTCAACACCGTCGTCAAAATCATCGGGATGTATGTAGATTCTTCCCTGATTTCTGCTGCTCTCGCATTCAAAAGTAGCCTTGATATTTTTAACTAGCTTTCTTTCAAAACGTGACCTTATTTTTGGACTCTTAAGCCCTATTTCACCATATCTGGCAATAATTACATCATAATTCATATAAAACACTCACTTTTTAGTACACGCTGAAAAAAATAGCAATCCCTTCAATACTAGTTTTTAAATATAACAGCAAGTATAATTTTAAAATTCAAGATTAATAAATATTTGCTGGATATGGAATTAAAATTTAAGTAGTCAAAGGAGTAAATTAGATATTAATGACATTCAAAATGGTGATATTATGAAGTTAAGGAACATGATATTTCTATCATCAATACTGTTTTTGGTTTTGTTGTGCATAGGCAGCGCCTGCGCCGCTGACGACAATGCAACATCAAACGTCACCGATGACAATGCACCTCAAATCGAAAATGATATTGAACCTGTAAGCGAAAACGGAACTTCTGATGAAAGTTCAAACGGAACCAGTGAAGATGTTGCAACTGATAATGTAGGCAACTCCGAGCCGAACGCAACCGCAACCTCAACACCAAAGGTTGCTAAAAAATCCGTTGACGTGTTCTGTACCAACGCATTCATTCAGAAATCCAACAAGTACTTTACCGTAAAAGTATTCACTTTCAATGAAAAGACAAACAAACTCAACTACTACAAAAACGTTAAGCTGACCGTTAAAGTCAAAATCGGAAGTGCAACCAAAACATACAACGTCAAAACCAACTCCAAAGGGGAAGCTAAAGTCCTGAACGTGAAAAATCTGAAGGTGGGAACCTACAAGGTCACTGTTGCATCAAATGATGAAAAGTACAACGTTAAGGAAAAGGGCACACTTGCCATTTTCAACAAAAAGCAAAAAAGCATTACCTTGAAAATGAATACCCGTAAAAAAGTTAAAAATGACTATATCGAAGCATTTTACTTTACGAAAAACGGTCAATTCCCTAAAGGAGCATATGTAACTGAATACAATGCCAAAAATCCGATGAACGGGATTTCACACACTTTAATTATGAAAGCGAAATTCTTCTTCAAAAACAAAAAGACCGGCAAAATAATTACAAAGACAGTGAAATCAAAAACAAGTAAAATATATGGATGGGATTATCCTGAACACAAGCTGATTAAAGGATACACCCCATTAAAAGCTACCATCTGGTACGTAAGATATTAAATAAGAGAAAATATTTTTCTCTTATCCTATTTTTTCAATAAATCGATTGCAGTCTGAATGGCTTCATCCATTTTGTCCGTGTTTTTACCTGCGCCCTGTGCCAAGGTCAGACGGCCTCCGCCACCACCGCCTAAGATGCCAGCTGCAGTCTTGATGATTTCATTTATTTTAACTCCATCATCAATAGCATTCTGGGAAGCCGCTCCAACAATGTTTCCCTTGTTGTTTCCCATGATGACGACATCCGCCTTTCCGTTGTCGGTAAAGTCAGTTGCCATCTTTTGAAGTTCCTTAAAGTCTGCTTCAATAAGTTCTGAAACAACTTTCAGGCCGTTGATTTCTTCAAAGTCATCTGCAAGAGAATTCATTTTCAAGCTAGCAATTTGAGATTGAAGCCTGTCGATTTCGTTTTTCTGAGCTTTCCATTCTGTGAAGAACCTTTCACAGGTTTTTGGAAGCTGGTCATTGTCAACGCTGAAGACAGATGAGCTTGTTCTTAAAAGTTCACTGTCATGCTGCATTGAATCTATTGCCGCAAGGCCTGCTGAGAAGTCAATTCTTTCAACACCGTCCTGAACCCTTTCGGTTTTGTTTATTTTGATAGGACCTACCACACCTGTTCTTAGAACGTGTGTACCTGCACATGCCTGAACGTCGACGCCAGGGATTTTAACTACCCTAATCATTTTTCCAGGAACGATACCTCCCTGATAGAGTACGAATCCGTACAATTCCTGTGCCTCATCACGAGTGTGGAATTTGATGTCCAAATCGATGTTGTCCATCACATATTCGTTGGCCAATTTTTCGATTTCATTAAGCTCTTCCTGTGTTATACGTTTGTAGTGTGAAAGGTCTATACGTGCCCTTGTAAGGCCGTTTTGAGATCCTGCCTGCCAAATGTGCTTGCCCAGCACCTTTCTTGCAGCAGCAATGACAAGGTGGGTTCCGGTGTGGTGGCGTGCAAGTGTTATTCTGCGGTCCCAGTCAATCTCTGCTGTGACATTTTTGCCAACCACATCCTCATTGATGTCTCCATCTATATGATGCAATACGACATTGTCTATTTTTTCAGCATGATTGATGTTAATGTCATTTCCGTTGATGCAAACGGTACCCATGTCTGAAGGTTGGCCTCCTCCTTCAGGGTAGAATGCGGTTTTATCGAAGATTAAACATTTGTCCCCATCTTTTTCAACAATTCCCAAAACTTCGGCTTCGAACTCTTTTTGGTAGAAATCTTTATAGAACAGCAAGTCGGTTTCCGGGAAGTCCACCTTGAATGTGGATTTTTTGTTTGAAGTGTCCTTTTCATGGGCTCCTGCAACCTGTGTGAAGAAATTGTCAGGGACATTGACGGTAAAGTCATCTCCTGCCATTTCCACTACGGTTTCTGGAGGAATTCCATGAGCGTCATACAGGTCAATAAGCATGTCGAGAGGCATTTCGTTCTTGCCTTCTTTTTTAAGTCTTTTGATGGATCTTTTGACAATGCTTTTACCCTTTTTGACTGTTGCGGCATATCTTTGCTCTTCAAGAGTGATGATGTTCATGATGTGCTCTTCTGAGTCCCTGATTTCAGGGTAGAACTTGGAGAGGAAATCCAATTGGATTGCCATAATTTCGGCCAGGGATTCCTTCATGTTCAGTTCCTTCATGAACCTGATGGTTCTTCTCAGGACGAGTCTTGCAAGGTATCCTTCCTTAACGTTTGACGGGATGATTCCATCTGCAAGCATGAATGCAAGACAGCGGGTGTGGTCTGCAATGATGTAGATTGCTTCCATAGGCTCAGCTGCTTTCAGATATTCCTCCAAGGTGAGGTTCAGGCTGTCTGCAACCTGCTGTCTCAATTCCTTCAAGTCGCCGATGTCTTCAATGTCCATCATTCCTGCAATCTGAGCGTTTCTTCCCTGGATATCCTCATTGATTTCAACACCAGTCAATTCTTTTAATTTGTCCACAACAGGTGCAAAGCAGGCGTCATAAGCGGTTGGAGTTCCCTGTGAAATCCATGCAATCCTTTCCAGCCCGTAACCGGTATCCACAACCTTGATAGGGATTTCCTTTTTGGATCCGTCTTCAAGGGTTTCATATTGGATGAACACCAGTGTTGCAAGCTCCACTCCTCTGCAGCAAACCTCATAACATGGACCTTCGTTACCTCCGCCGGCCCACCATGACTTGATGAATGTGACCTCTTCTGTGTTGATTCCGATGTGTGCAAAGAACTCATGGCAAAGCCTGATGGTTTCGTCCTCCCAGTATATAAAATCATCTTCCTTGTTGATGACAGTATGGGTCCCCATTGTAAAGCAGGTCATGTGCCTTCCAGTTCTTCCGACATTATCAACGTCGTTGAGCCTGATTGAAGGCTGGGCCATTTCAATCGGATTTGCAGGAGGCTTTACAAGCCCTGATGTGATCCATGGCTGGAAACAGAAAATGGAAGCTCCGACTAAAAATACGTCATCCCTCCATCTTTTTGCCAGGACGGGATATCTTGGGACATGTGTGTGCCCTTCACTTTCTAAAAATTCTCTAAAAACTTTTTGGATTTCATATAAGTTGTATGGTTTGTCTGTTGCAGGATTTGCAATGAAACCGTACTCATCACATGGAGCGTCTCCGCAGGTGTCCCTGTCGACCTGTGAGTAAAACTCCTGTCCGCAAGTTTTGCATGTCTGTTTTTTATAACCGAGTTCGTCAAAAATTTCTACCATAATAATCATTTCAAAATGTTTATTAGTAAAATATCTGTTTTTAATAGAATAAATAAGTTTCAAAATTTGACGAAAATTTCTAATTTCAAAATAAGATTTGCGATAAAAATAGTAAGTGTAGATTGAACAAAAAAAGAGTAAATAAAAAAAAGAAAGGTGATAGATTTAAAAATCTATCCGAAGAGAGCGCCTAAACCAGCCATAGCTGCTTCTTCAGAAGCTTCTTCTTCCTCTTCTTCCTCTTCTTCTTCCTCTTCTTCAGCAGGTGCTGCTGCTGCAGGAGCTGCTGCAGGAGCTGCTGCTGCCATAGCAGTAGTTTCCATAGCTTCGTCGATGTCGACATCTTCTAAAGCTGCGATTAAAGCTTTGATTCTAGCGTCATCAGCTTCAATTCCTGCTGCTTCAATAATACTTTTAACATTTTCTTCGTTAATATCTTTTTCTGCACTGTGCAAAATCATTGCCGCATATATATATTCCATGTTATCACCATTAATTTTTTAAAGTGTTAGTTTATTATAAAAATTTTAAATTATAATTTTAGAATAGCAATCCTAACCCAACTGCTGCATCTTCTTCTTTTTCTTCTTCCTCTTCTTCAACAACTTCCTCTTCGACTTCTTCTTCCTCTACTGGAGCGGCTGCTACAGCAACGTTGGAAAGTTTTTCAGCCAAAGCATCACTTAATGCACCTTCAGTACCTGATACTTCGGATGCTAAAGCTAACATTTTAGCCTGTGCTAAACCAATGATTGGTTCTGAAGTTTCTGAAGTCATGATTGCTCCTGCCACACCGACATTGATTGCTCTGGTGTATGCGAGAGTAATAATAGTTGAAGTAGTTTCTTTAGTAGGAATAGCTGCGTTTACGGACAAGTTGAATGCATTTCTGAATGCATTTTGTACGTCAGCTAATGTTTGTTCTTCATCGATTGCAAGTACGTCTGAAGTATAAACTGATCCTTCTTCGTATACTGCTTTTAAGTCAATTCCCACTTCCATCGGATTGATGTCTAATCTTGATAAGGTAGCTGCGACAAGTTTGGAAACTTCTTCGCCTGCTTTTACAACTACAGTTTCTTTTTGAACTGCGATTTTTCCTTTATCAACTTTTGCAGGAATTCCAGCTTGTTGTAATTCACCTAAAAATGGACCTGGTTCAAATCCGGTGTCCCCTGCTGGTACGATAATATCTTCCGGAGCAATTGTTCCTGGCTTAGCAGGAGCAGAAGTTTTGCTGTCTTCCAATATTTTGTACAATTTGAAAGGGTTCATTTCGGTTGCAACAATTGCAATTTGACCATCCATATGTTCGGATAAATCAACAATGTTGGTTTTTTCAGCATTACAATCTTCAAGAGCTAAGTTAATAAGATTAATTTTAGACATTCTGATTACAGCTTTACCTAAAAGAGATTTTCTCATTTCTTGGAGCTGTTTTGCAGGAATGTTTTCCAAATCGACAAGACCGATTACGTCGTATTGGTCAATTAATTCTTTAAGCTCTTTGACTTCTTCCTTTTTCCATTCAGCAACATGAGCCATTAGATCACCCTCACTACTGGTCCCATAGTTGTTTTTATAAACATGGACTTAATTTGACTTCTTCCTTTTTCTAAATTGCGGTCTAAGACTGTAAGAACAGTTTCTACATTTTCAGCAATGTCTTCGTCTGACATGTCTTGGCTTCCAACAACAATTTGAATACTTGCTTGTTGTTTTACACCAACTTTAACAGTACTTTGTAATCTGTCTAAAAGAGGGTCAAGTTTGATACTTGCAGGCACTGGTTTTGGCATTTTTCCACGAGGACCAAGAACTGGACCTA
>NZ_CAMVPN010000071.1 GCF_947169325.1 uncultured Methanobrevibacter sp.
AACTTTTTCTGAAAGTAGATTTGGTTCTTTGACCTCTAACAGGTAAACCAACTTCGTGTCTTCTACCTTTGTAACTTCTGGTCTTTTTCATTCTGTTCAAATCATCCCTTAAGGTCATGTCAAGATCAGATTCGATTAAGTGAATGTCTTCACCAGTGACATAGTCTTCCCTACGGTTTAACATCCATGCAGGAATGTCAAATTTCTGTGGGTTTTCCAAAATTTCTTCAATTTTTAAAACATCTTCGTCAGCAATGTATCCAATTTTAGAGTCTAAATCTAAGTCTAAAGTACGGCACATAGTTTTAGATAAAGATATTCCAACACCTTTAATGTCAGTTAAAGCGTGCTCGATGGTTTTGTTACCATCTACATCCTTTCTTGAAATACGCACTAAATGCTTAAAATCGTCTTCCATTAAATAACCTCCGTTTATAGAGCGAACCTACGAGACGTAAAATATAGATTCGAATGTTTTGAATTTCAAAACACAGTTCTTTCAACAATTTAAAACTTAGTTCATGCAAACTAAGAGTGCAAAAAAATATCAGTTTAACAAGTATTTTAATAGTGAAAATAAATTAAAAAACTAAGTTAAAAACTAATAAACGCCGAGACTGGGATTTGAACCCAGGAGGGCTGAACGCCCACGAGATTTCCAGTCTCGCGCCTTACCAGGCTAGACTATCTCGGCATAATAGTAGTCTGCAATACTTGCACATCATATTGACTAGTACAATATGATAAAATAATATATAACCTTACCCATATATAAAGTTATTGCTTAAATGAGATTTTTTTTGAAAAAATAATCCTTTTTGATATTATAGTATAATACTAAAAGTTTTACCCATTTGTTTATATATTTTCGGTAGGAATCTGTATTTTTATGATGTTGGGAATAGTTTTCAAATGCTCTTGGAAAAATGATAAGTTATATAGAGTTAATATTATTCTTTGTAGTTTCAATTTGAAAAAGTATGGCTTTGAACATTTGATTCTATTGCTTTAGGGACATATTTTTTTAGATTTGATATGCATTTTGGAGAGGTGTGGTTTTTTATGGTTAAGGTTGTTAAGAAGGGTTTGGTGTTGGAGCTTCTTCCGGATGATGAGATGGCAGGTATTTTGGAGCAGAATATGGGAAATGCTCGTTTTATATGGAATCAGCTTCTTTCCCAGTATAATCGTTTGCGTAAACAATTTCAGTTTCATGGTTATCCTTTAAATGCGAATATAAGGAATTTTAATATGATGTTGAAGATGTTGAAGGTGGAATTTCCATTTTTGCGTGAGGGTGAGTCCACAAGCCAGCAGCAGGTTTTCCGTGACCAAGTACAAGCATTTAACAGGTTCTTTAAATATGGCAATGGTTATCCCAAGTTTAAATCCAGAAGAAATCCTAAACAATCTTTCAGGATACAAAAAAACGGAAACAACATTCGTGTTACAAATAAAAGAATACGTTTAGCAAAAATAGGTTATGTACACTACCATACCAGTAAAGAGTACCGTAAACTCCTGAAAAATTCAAAAATTAACAATGTAACTGTTAAAAGAGAAAACGGAAAATACTACGCAGTAGTTAACATAACCACAAACGTTGAAGAACTGGAAAAAACCGGTGAAAATATTGGTATTGATTTAGGATTCAAAAAACTAGCAATACTCTCCAACGGCAAAGAAATAGAACAACTGGACATAAAAAAAGAGGAGGAAATGATTAAAAAATACCAGAAAAAATTATCAAGAAAAGAATACATGAGTGAAAACTACAAAAAAGTACTAAAAACATACCATAAATGGCTAAACAAAAGAAACAACAAAATCAAAGACAAATACCACAAAATAAGCAAAAAACTAGTAACAAACTACGACATAATATCAATGGAAAATCTAAACGTCAAAGGAATGTTTAAAAACAAAAAATGGTCACCAAAATTACAAAGAATAAACCTGTACAAACTAGTACGGATGATCAAATACAAAGCCGAATGGTACGGAAAAAAATTCGTACAAATCAATCGATTTTATCCTTCCAGCCAAACATGCAACCGTTGCGGATACCAATACAAAGATTTAACACTAGAAATGCGCAAATGGACCTGTCCACTCTGTGGAATAACACACCACAGAGACATCAACGCAGCAAAAAACATACTAAAAGAAGGAAAAAAATTAATATCATAAATAAAAATAAATATATTTTATAATTATGAACCCGTAAGACAACGGGGGATAGCTTGGTAAATTCTTATGCTCACAAGAGCATAACTGCCCAAGAATATTTTTTACAAAAAGAGTACAAACATTAAGTAAAAGTCTAAGGTGATAAAATGTTAATGTGGATAATTGTAATAATTTTAATAATTTTCGTAGTGGTTACAATAGTACATTTATACAACAATCTGGTAGATCTCAGAAACCGAGTGAAAAACAGCTACTCACAAATCGAAGTTCAACTCAAAAGAAGAAACGATTTGATTCCAAACCTCGTGGAAACAGTAAAAGGCTATGCAAGCCATGAAAAGGAAGTCTTTGAAAAGGTAACAGCAGCCAGAAGCAGTGTCATGAACGCATCAAACATTGCTGAGGCAAGCGCTGCTGACAACCAGCTGACAGGAGCATTGAAATCACTCTTTGCGGTTGCTGAAAACTACCCTGAACTCAAAGCAAATTCCAATTTCCAGCAGCTTCAAAGCGAACTGACTGAAACCGAAGACAAGATTTCATATTCAAGACAGTTCTACAACGACGTTGTCTTAAAATACAACAATGCATGCCAACAATTCCCAAGCAGCATCTTTGCAAGGATGTTCGGATTTAAGGAAGCTGACTTTTTCCAAGCTCCAGAAAGTGAAATGGAAGTTCCTGAAGTTAAATTTTAAGTCCGGTGCAATTATATGAATGTTAAAAAGACATTTTGTATAATTTTATTATTGGTCGTGCTGTTTTCAGCGATAGCAGTCGTGTCTGCAGACGATGACAAGAGCTATACCATCAATCAGGCATTTCTTGAACTGACAGTTGAAAGTAACGGCCTGCTTCATGTAGATGAAATATATGATTATACATTCCAGGGAACATTTAACGGAGTATACCGTGACATCCCCCTAAAGGAAGGGGAAAGCATAGACAACATTAACGTCACGGCCACAGGAGCATATCCTGTTTTGAAGGAAAGTGACGAAGACGGAAAGAAGCATCTGAAAATCTATCTCTATGCCGATGAGGAGCATACCCAAAAGATATCCGACTGTGAAGTGTATGTCTACATCAGCTATGACATGAAAAACACAGTTACACTCTTCAATGATGTCGGAGGACTCCAGTACAAACTTTGGGGAGATGATTGGGATGTCGGATGCGATGCTGTAAGCGCAATCGTGCACCTTCCTGGAAATTCAAGCAACGAATATTACCTGAATCCGCAGGAATACAACTCCACAAGCTACATCTCAGGAAATACAATAACACTGACCTCAACACCAATACCTAAAGGGGAATTCTATGAGCTGCTCGTGCTTATGCCTATAACCGATTTCGATAATGCGACCTATGCAAAGCATGTAAATGAAAACGGCAGGGAAAACATAATCCATAATCTGGACAGCAGCGTCAACGGAAGGACATTCTGGAACACATCCTACATCGTGCTTGGACTCCTGTCCCTAATCAGCCCGATTGTTGGTGGACTGGTCTATCTCAGATACGGCAGAGAGCCTAAAGTGGACTATGACGGCATCTATGAAAGGGAACTGCCTACAAATGACCCTCCAGCAGTCGTCAATGCACTGATTGACAACTCATATGACATAGGAACACCCAACATGAAAGGATTCGAGGCCACAATACTGAACCTAATCGATAAAAAAGTCATCAAACTCATAACAAAAACAGATGAAAACACCGACATGAACGAGCTCTTCTTAAAACTGGACCGGAACAGTGACGTCAATCTGGCCATCCATGAACATACCGTCATGGACATACTTGCCATGTTTGCAGATGACGAAAACATCGTCAACCTTTCAGGACTGAATGCCGATTTGTCATATGAATCCAACGCCAAACTCTTCATGGAGGAATTTCAGGTATGGCAGCAGGACGTGAAACATGAATATCTGGACAGCGAGAATCTCAAAAATTATTTCAATGCCAAAGGATCCAAATTCATGAAGAAACTTTCCATTTTAGGACTGATTGTCGGAATAATCATTTTCATATTAGGACTGTTCACAAATCTTCCGAACGGAGTCTTTGCCATAGGTGGTGGAATCGTTCTTGCAATATTCTCATTTATTGTTATAATGCTTCCGGAAGACATATTCGGACAATGGACCAGAATGGGAAGAGAATACTATCTCAAATGGAAAAACTTCAAGAAATTCCTAGAGGACAACAGTTTAATTAACGAACACCCTCCAGAATCAGTAGTCGTTTGGAAAAAGTACCTGATTTACGGTACTGCCCTTGGAGTTGCCGATAATGTCTACAAAGCCATGAAACTTCAAGAGAAAAACATTTCAGACTATGATGACGACATATTCCTCTACCACCACTACGGAGGATATTATATGATGCATCATGCGTTTGAAACCGGCCAAACAGCTGCAAATCCTTCTTCATCCGATGCAGGCGGTTTCGGAGGCCTCGGAGGAGGATCTGGTGGAGGGGGTGGAGGAGCATTTTAGCTTCTTCATTTCATTTCTTTTTTAAAAAATCCACATTAACGACCGTCATTTTCAAAATCAAAGCGAAATTCTTAAAGCATTTGATATATATCCCCAAATCAAATCAAAACAGAAAATGCAAAACGTTAATGTTAATGTGAAAAACAACACACAAAAAACAAACCCCACATCAACAACACCAATTTAAAAACACAAACGTTAATGTAAAACCACATTACCACCAGACATCAAAAACACCAACGTTAATGTGAAAACGACATTAACGACGGCAATTTCAAAAAAAACAAACCTAAAAACTGAAAGCATTTGATATATATATCCCCAAATAAAATCAGCACCAAAAATGTGAAACGTTAATGTTAATGTGAAAAACAACACACAAAAAACAAACCCCACATCAACAACACCAATTTAAAAACACAAACGTTAATGTAAAACCCACATACCAACAGACATCAAAAACACGAATGCTAATGTGAAAACGACATTACCACCAGACATCAGGCAGATGAAACTGCAAAACTAAAATGTGTTGATATATCAGCAATGAGAACAAAACAACATTTGGTTACAACAAATTAATCTAAACGAAAAATTCCATTAAAATAATCAATGACAACAAAGCAAATACCAATTTAAAAATAGCTACATTCAAAATTATTTAATGGTAATCTTGACCTTTTTGCTTACAGGTTTGTATATGCTGCTTCCGGCATATTTTACAGTGGCACTATATGTTCCCTTTTTGGTTAACTTGGTCAGTTTGAAGATGGCCTGGCCTTTAGAGTTTGTTTTGACGGAATAGGTTTTCTTATTTACGGTGATTGTCACTTTAGTGCTTTTCATGACCACCTTCTTATTGTTTTTTAATGTAACAGTGTATTTTTTAGTCTTATCCTTAAGTTTGAGTGTGGCTTTAGCAGCCGTTAATTTCGGAGTCAGCTTATTGACAGTCACTTTTGCCACAGCAGTGGATTTCATATATGTATCACTTCCGCTGTAGGTTATTTCTGCAGAATAGGTTCCCGGAGCAAGTGACTTAGTTGCAACCATTATCTGACCGTTTTCATCAGTGGTATATGATTTTGTCGCACCATTGAGCTTGACACTTATTTTTGCATATTTGATGACCTTTCCAGCTGAATCGTGCAGGTTGATAATCAGCAGTTTTCCCGCCCGGTAATTGGTGACCACATTAGCTGCATAGATGAATGAGGATTTCTTGATGGTTATTGACACCTTAACTGAATCCACTTCAAACAAATCTGCATCGTCGACAGTGATTACTGCCTTGTACTTGCCTGCCGCCAAATTGATAAACCAGTTATAACCCACTTCTGATATTTCGGTTTTAATCAGCTTGTTTTTGGAGTTGTACAGCTTGATTGTTGCGTTGACTCCTGTGACCGGATAGTTCGGATTGTCATACATCTTGATGTTAATGTCACCACCGAAACCTTCAATTCCTGTGAAATCTGAAACATATATCTTGAATTCCGGAAGATTACCGACACATTCAACAGTATCTGCAACATATGAGTTGTATCTGACTCCACCGGTAACCTTTGCGACATTGTTTCTGAATGTACATTTTGAAGCTGAACCCAAAGCAAGGGCACCACCATATTTTGCAGTGTTTTTTGAAAACAGACATCCGATGGCCGCAGTTTCATATATTGCACCACCATATTCATCGGCAGTGTTGCTTATGAACGTAGATGCATAAACATACATTGATCCACCGGTAGAACCCCATACCGCGCCTCCGTTAACCGCATGGTTGTATCTGAAATCAGAGGAATCTGATCCTCCTTCATTAACAGCCCCTCCATGACTGGTAGCAGTATTGTTGTAGAATTTGCATGAATCAGAATAACCATTGGATATTGCCCCTCCGTTTACTGCTGAGTTGAACATGAAAATTGAGTTCTTAGCAGAATTCTGATACATTGCACCTCCATTGATTGCAGTGTTGTATGTGAAGTTGCATGTTACAGCATAGGTTTCCATGATTGCTCCACCATTGGAAACAGCTTTGTTGCTGTCAAAAATGCAGGAAACTGCAGAACCTGAAAACTTGGCTCCTCCCTGATGGGCCTGGTTATTTTTGAAGATGCAGTCATATGCATCTCCTCCATACATTGCACCACCATCATCAGCAGTGTTTTCCTCGAATATGCAGTTTTGAGCGGAATACGATTCCCCACCCAATGCACCACCATTAGGAGCTGAATTACGTGTAAAATTACACTTAAGCACATATGCATTAAACACTGCTCCCGCATGAGATTTTGCAGTGTTTCCTGTGAAAACAGAATATCCTACGGAATTGCCGTACATGGCCCCACCATACAATCCTGCAGTATTATTTATGAATCTTGAAACAGTTGCATAAGTGTCATATAACGCTCCACCCTGCTCTGCTGAATTGGCAATGAATGTGCAGTCCTCAATACTTCCCTTATAGACTGCACCTCCCCAGCGACCTGCGGAATTTTGCCTGAAAGTGGAGCTTTGGGCAAATCCTCCAACCATTGCACCGCCCATTTTATCTGCGTGATTGTTTATGAACGAACATCCGGAAACATAATAGTTGATTCCGGTGATTGCAGAACCGCTGTCGGCATTGGCATTAATGAAAAAGACATTGTAGAAGTTCACATAACTTGTCACATTGAATATTCTTGCCTGATTGTTCGCATCGATAGTATGGCCGTTACCATAAATACTGATGGATCTGTTGATGAGAATACCGTCAGTCAAAGCGGAATCCGTGGAGATTGAGAATTTATAATCGTTGTCAAGATTGATTCTTGTATTGGAATTGTCATTAATCAACCTATCTAACTCGGCAAACGTTTTTTGGCTGTCCGATAAAACGTCCGATTCGTTTATAGCACTAGCTAAATAATCAGTATTTTCATCACTTGTAACGTTATCGGATGCGCTAACAAAGGAGACAGACAGAATCGCTACAAGCAATATTGAAATCAAAATGACCTTTTTATTTAGCAAAGTTTCGAAACTCCTACATTTTGTATTGATATTTATTTATGAAAAAAAGAGTATATATTATTTACTACAAAAAAAGAAAAATAAAAAGAGAAAAGACATGAAAATAAATCAAATCTGTCTTTTAAATCAAATGACTCTTGAAAAATGCCTAAAATATATCTTGAAATAAGATATCTTAAAAAAAAAGTTGAAAAAAGTTTATTTGGAAAAATAAACTTTTTAATTAATGCAATGTAAAAACCTTCAATAATGACATACATTCAACTGTCATTATTTTGTGGGATGAATGGAATTATCGCTTCGGCCAATTTGGATATCGGCATGGTTTGTATCCATACTTTTCCAGGTCCAGTCACTCTTGAGAAGAACAGTCCTTCACCGAAGAGTATGTTTTTAGCGCCTTTTACCCTTTCAATGTCAAAGTCAACTGTCTCTTCCATTGCTGCAACATGTCCCGGATCGACCAATAACTTTTCTCCAGGAGCCAAATCCTTTTCAATGACTTCCCCGTCGATTTCCAGAAATACCATACCTGTTCCTGAGAATTTTTGAAGAATGAAACCTTCACCACCGAAGATTCCACTTCCTAACTTGTTTCTGAAGTGGATGTCAACATCAACGCTATTTTCAGCAGCTAGAAACGCATTTTTCTGACCGATGATTGTGTTTGATCCGTCCAATCTGATAGGCATGATTTTTCCAGGAGTGCATGCTGAAAATGCAACCTGTTCACCGTCATTTTGTGCAGTGAAGAAGTTTAAAAATATAGTATCTCCAGACAATGCTCTTCCAAGACCTTTCAGAAGTCCTCCTCCGGTATTGGTATCCATGTTCATGCCTGAAGTCATGTATGCCATTGCCCCTGTTTCGTTTTTCATGGTTTCCCCTTGTTGTAATGTGCAGATTACAACAGGAAATGAACCGCCAGTAATTTCATATTCCATTAAATATCACCTAATTAAGTTGTATATTTAAGATTATAATTTAATGATAAATAAACATTTTTAAATCATTTTTACGGATTCGCCTTTTAAGATAAGCATTCTAAAAATAGTAATAATTTTAAATAGGATTTCCTTGAAAAGATAATAATTACGGTTATCATTTATGATTATCTCCAAAATACGGCACTGTATGAAACCATGAAAAACCTACAGTCAAAGGAAAAAGCAGAATTATTTAAACATCAATTTACTAACTAATACTATGAAAATTACAGAAGACGGATTTGTCAACAGAAACAAAAAGATAATATTGATTGCAGTGGCCATCATGCTTGTCAGCGCCCTTGCAGGCGCAGGCATTGCATATTTAAATGCTAACGGCAAATATAATACCATATCAGATGCACTGAGTTCCCAACCAGTGAAAAACGATACTGACGACATGAAAATTAGTGCCGTTGACCTTTTCATCCACAACTTTACTGCAGATCTGTTTACCGTCATTGGAGGAGTATTCTTCTCGATCATCTCAGTAATACTGGTGATATTCAACGGGATTTCTATTGGAATCCTATTTGGAATTGATTTTCCATATGCCATGGTAAGCATTCTGCCTCATGGGGTCATTGAATATTTCGCAGGAGCATTGGCACTTGCAATTGCATTTAAAATAACCCTGCTGGAAATCAAAATCATCAAAAACAGAAATATCAAAAATACCCTCAAAGAGCATAATACGGATTTGAGAGATATGATGACTATTCTAATCGTGATGATTGTCCTTTTGGGAATAGCTGCCATTATCGAAGCACACATTACTCCAATGATAGTGACAGGGTATTTCGGATTATAATATCTGAAACGAATTTCATGCAAAAGTTCATGGCAGGGATTGAAATCCGAACTTTTTAAAATACTAACAAAGGCAAGTGTGCTTGAAAAGAATTTGAAGGAATTCAACAATGCCAACGATTTAAAACATATTGGAGCATGAGTGTTACATCATCTAACACTCCAACTTCCTTTCTTTGTTTTAAATGTTTAATCTTTGAAAAATAGGACAATTATAATTTAAACATTCATTAACTACTGCATAGTCTATTTTTAAGTAAATTTTAAATCATCAAGACATATTCAGAGCAATAATTTACTTCCAGAATCTTGGATAAGTTAAGGGCGGAATCACCCAACTTCCTGAGATTTAAAAAAAAATGAATGAAAAGTAAAAAATTAAAATTTAAAAGAAATCAACATGCCTACTATTGTTGATTCTTTGTTTTATTTGATTTTCTTTTCTATTGTTAGGCCTTTTCATTTCTTCTAAAAAGCTTTTGGTGTCTTTTCCTTTTAATGTTGGTGTTGGTGCTATCGCTTTTGCCATTTGAATTACCTCTTAATCTAATTATTAATATTTTTCATCATGATATTATATAAAATTTTTCCAAATTCATATTCTTTTTAAATCTTTATACAGTGGAACTGTTAAATAAGGATTTCTTTCGGCACTGCGCCTTAATTTTTTCTCATTATGAATTTTTAGATGGTTAAATTCATTTTTATAATAAAAACCACGAACATTACAATATGCATCAACAGTAATGAAACGAACGCCCAGTATATCAGAAATCCTTTTAATTTGATAACAGGTATTATCCAAAAGTACTGTACCTAACCCCAATGAATTATACTTTTCGTTTACAGCTAGCCTACCTATTTTTACAGCAGGACATGTGCTATAAGGCAAGTCATATTCATTTTCAATATCTTTCAATTTGATGATATCTGAAAGTAAAGAGAAAAATCCTATAATTTCTTCATGATACTTGGCAAGATAAGTAACATTCAAGTTATCCTCTTGCTGGTCCAATGCATCATTTTTAAAAAGTCATCCATATCATCCAATCCACATGAAAAATCATTTAAATCATGTTTTTCATTTAATTTAACAATATAATAATTATTTTTAATATCTTCAATATACATGGTTGTTAAATATGATTTAAGAAATATATAAAGCTTGTTGAAGCCATTACGTAAAATTGCTCTCAGAAAAACATGATATATAAACTTTACTATTATTATTCTTTAAAAAAAGCAATATTCCACTATGGATTAAAAAAAGAAAAGTGTAAGTAGATTGGAAAATCTACTTAATTGTAATTTTAACGTTTACTGATTTTGCCTTGTTATAACATTTGTTGGCTGTGGAGCTGACTGTTGCTGTGTATTTGCCCTTTTTTGTCAGTTTGGTGATTTTGAATGTTGCCTGACCTTTGGCATTGGTGTAGGCATAGTATGTTTTCTTGTTGACTTTAACGGCAACTTTAACCTTTTGGTTGACATTCAATTTTACAGTGTACTTTTTGGTTTTGACTGATTTTTTGAATGTCTTTGCCTTGGCTGTTATTTTTGGACACATCAGGTTATTGTCACCATTATAGCTTGCAATTGCGGTGTAATTGCCAGGAACCAAATCATCAAGTGTTAATGTGGCCTTGCCACTTTTAATTGCTGCAGTCTTATTTTCACCGTTGATGCTTAAAATCACATTATCAGTAGCGCTCGCAGGTGTTAATATAGCAGTTAAAGTGGATACCCCATTGCTTTGAGCTGCGGCCAAACTAACTGCAGAACTTGCCTTATTAATCACCAAGTTAAACTGTTTTTGCTCATTATTAACAGTGTTTATGGTAGTTACAGTATAATTACCCGCATCCAAATCAATATTAGCAGTTGCAACACCATCAACAATTTTTGCAGGATAAACAACATTGCCAACTTTAAAATCAATTTTAAGATCAGGAATTAAATAATCCTCATCAACAATGGCATTAACTTTAGTTTTCAAATATTCCCCAATAACATCATTAACTGCCATGGTTGATTTAACACTTATTCTTGAAGTGATTGAAACTTTATCATAACTTGAAGTTACATTATAATTTCCAACAGGCAAATTTAAATCAATCCCTGCCCAACCAACATTATCGGTTTTAATAGTATAATTTTTACCATTAACACTTATTTTAACATTAACATTAGGCACTACAACATAATCATTGGTTATTATAACATAAAACACCAAAGAATTGCCGTAATATCCTGTTATATTCTCCGCTTTAATTCTAATATACTTAAATTTGCAATCTTGTTTTGTAATGTTTCCATATACATCCTTACCAAAGGATGCTTTATTATCAATAAAAATACACTTAATTGCTTTTGATTTATATTCATTATACATTGCACCGCCAGATAGAGCATAATTACCCTCAAAAGTACAATTCACAGCATCACCACCGCAAATAGCACCACCATTTGCTCCTGCAGAATTATTGACAAACGTACAATTCACAATATTGCAACCATTATAACTATAATAAATTGCACCTCCAGATCCTCCCGCAGAATTATTGATAAAAGTACAATTTACAGCATTACAATTACCATAATTAAAATTAATTGCGCCTCCATCGTTATTAACATGATTATCAATAAAAGTAGAATTTATAATATCCCCTGGATTTTAACTACACCAGAAGACCTTAAATTATTACTGAAAATACAATTTTTGACATATCCTCCCCCAGAGATTGCGCCTAAACCATCATCATTTGAATTATTGATAAAAATACAACCAATTGCATTACAACCACTAATTGCACAAAGGTGTTGTTAATAAAAGTACAATTGAGACATGAATTTATTGGATTATCGTAATCAATACCATTATTATGAGAAAGAGATGATGAACTGCTCGTTTATTATTTATTAAATGTACATCCATTGCATTGAAACTCATAAGATTGCGAATATAAAGAATTAATACTATAACTCTCACTATATATTCCATGAAGATTACTATTAACAAATGTCAAATTTGATATTATTACACCATCAGAAAGTATGGAAATAATTTTTGAGGAATTCATTTGAGCATCAAGGATTGCTACTCCTTTTCCAACAATGTTCAATTTTTTATCAACATTAATAACCTTACCATTTCCAGTATAATTCCCTGAAAGTTCAATTATATCTCCAGAGACAGAATTATCGATTGCAATTTGAATATCATCAAATGTATTGCCCTCCACAACATGTGTTGTTGATACAATATCTTCTTGAACTATTTCTAAATCATCATCCATGACTACTTCACTTACAAAATCACCAGTAGCATTTAAATCACTTGCACTTACAGCAGATATAGCAAGCAAACCTACAAGAAAAAATAGCCATTATCACGAATTTCCTGTTTAACAACTTAATATCCTCCATAAAAATCTAATTTCTAAAATAATTCTTTAAAAATAGATTTAACGATATATATAGATTTCTATTAAGCTATTAAACTAAAAACAGAAGTTTTTAAAAAAAATGGACCCTGTTTACTTCCAGAATCTTGGATAAGTGTCTGGTTTCATCAATACTTTAGAAACATTAACTGCAAAACCAGAATCCGCTTCAAGAATTTCATTTGAAGTCAACAATGAACGGCCGGCACCAACCAATTCCCCTTTTAGAGTCTCGATTGCTACAATATCGTTCTTTTGAATGTTGTCTGCCAGACTGGAAATTCCACCACAAGCAAGGTCTGCACCATGGCAAACCGCATCCACTGCTGAATCCTTGATTACGATTTTCGGAAGGTAATCTGCGGCCCTTTCCATCGGCATTATTGCATCACGAAGGAATGATTCATCACCGTCTTCCTTCCAGAAATGATATGCGTCAGTTACATCCTGAAGTGTAACCAGATGATTTTTCTCATTGAAAGAACCTACCTGTGTCCTTCTGAGTTCTGCCATATGCGCTCCGACACCCAATGCCTCACCGATATTGTGGCAGTAGGTTCTCACATATGTTCCCGCTTCACAGCCTATTCTAAAAAGCACATCTCTTCCTTCAATTTCATAGATTGTGGAATAGTAGATGTTACGGGTTCTCATTTCACGCTTTACGGCGGACTTGACAGGAGGCAACTGGAAAATCTTGCCGGTGAATTCAGCAAAGACTTCGCGGATTCTATCCTCATCAACGTCCTGATGGAATGTCAAAAGGCACACATACTCCTTTGGAGCTGTCAAAAGCAGTTGTATTGCACGGGTAGCATCATCCAAACCTACCGGAAGAATTCCTGTAACCTTCGGATCAAGTGTACCACCGTGGCCTGATTTTTCCAAGTTTAAAATGCGTTTAACCCAGGAGTCTATTTCATGAGATGTCGGACCTGATGGCTTATCCAAGTTAATTACGCCTTTGGAAATGTATTCTTCAATTTCACGTTCTTCAGGCTTGCATCCGAATTCCGGATTTGTAAAGCTCTTGGATTTTGTAACCATGTCAAACTTCATGAAAAAAACCTTAAAAAAAATAGTAAATAAAAAAAAGTATGAATAATATTTTCAATTATTCATTTTTGAATCTATAAGTCAGCTAAAGCTGCTTTAATAGAGTCAATGTCACCGGAAACGTCGATAGTTTCTTCGGTTGGTTCTAAGTGAGCAATGTTACATCTTCTGTTTTTGACTGCTTCACCAACAACTTCCACAAAGTTTTCATCGATAATTTCAACGATTGCACATTTTTCGCCAGCTTCTCTACCGGCGATTTTTACACATACTCTACCTACTTCGATTGATGCCATTTATATCACCTTTAATGTTTGAA
>NZ_CAMVPN010000072.1 GCF_947169325.1 uncultured Methanobrevibacter sp.
AAAGAAAGTTATTTATAATTATTTCATACATATATATTAATGTATAATTTGATTTTAGGAGATATTATGAGTGAAAGGAAAATACAAATGCCTCGTGAAGTTTACATTGATCCAGGTATTGTAAAGAATACTGCTGCTATCTGTAAATCTCTGCATTTAGATAAAAAGATTTTAATCGTTACAGGTGCCCATACATATGATGTAGGTGCAAAACCTGTAATCGAAAGCCTTGAAAATGATGGTATTGAGTATGATGTGATTAAAGTCAATAATGCATCTGAAGAATCAATATCTGAAGTTGAAGAATTAATCACACCTGACACCACAGTCCTGGGTGTCGGCGGTGGAAAGGTTATTGACGTGGCCAAATTATCTTCATTCAATCAGGGCGTTTATTTCGTATCCATGCCGACTACAGCTTCACACGATGGTATTGTATCTCCTATGGCATCAATAAAAAATCCCGACACTTCAATATCCGTGAGGGCTCACTCACCAATTGCGGTTATTGCAGATTCTGAAATCCTTGCTCAATCTCCATTCAGGCTGTTGGCTGCAGGATGTGCTGATTTGATGGCCAATTTCACAGCAATCAAGGATTGGGAATTGGCACACAGATTAAAAAATGAATCATTCAGTGAATCCGCTGCGGCACTTTCTATAATGTCTGCTCATCTGATTACTGATAATATTGCCAACATCAAGCCTAATCTCGAGCCAAGTGCACGGATAGTCATGAAATCCTTGTTTAGTGGGGGGATGGCGATAAGTATAGCTGGTTCATCAAGACCTGCCAGCGGATCTGAGCATCTCTTCTCCCATGCGCTTGACAAGATTCTGGACAAGCCTGCATTGCATGGTGAACAATGCGGTATAGGTACAATAATGATGATGTATCTTCATGGTGGTGACTGGAAATACATAAGGGACTCTCTAAAAGAGGTTCAGGCTCCAACCACTGCAGCGGAAATTGGTGTTGCTGAAGATGACATTATAGATGCATTGATGATGGCTCATGAAATCAGACCTGAAAGGTACACAATTTTAGGCGACAATGGAATCTGCAGGGACGCAGCCTATGAGATGGCCTATAAAACAGAGGTGATTTAAATGATTACATTGATTGGTAAAAGTTTGGCGAAAAAAGGTCAGGAATTCGTTTTTCTAGGTTCGGCTGAAGCATGTGACGATTGCAGGTTTAAATCATCTTGTGTTGGAAACCTGGAAAAAGGCAGAAAATATGAAATAATTGATGTAAAGGACAATGAACAGAAATGTCCGATACATGCTGAAGAGACTGTGATTCCCGTAGAAGTTGATAGGGCAAAAATACCATTACTAACTGATTCTAAAAGCATTTTTGAAGGATCAACATTTACATTCAATGCGCCTGACTGTGATGAGGAAACTTGCGAGTTTCATGACTTGTGTTTCCCTGAGGGGCTTAAGGAAAATGACAAATGCATTGTATTGAAAAACGATGGAAAGCATAAGGAATGCGAAAAAGGTTATACTCTTAATAAACTTACTTTGGGGTTTGTGATTTAAATGAAAAATGCTAGTAGCAATAATTCTAGTAAAAAAAATGCAGGATACAAGGCTGCAGAATATGTTAAGGATGGAATGGTTTTAGGACTTGGTACAGGTTCAACAACACATTTCTTTATAGAAAAAGTGGGTATGAGAATCAAAGATGAAGGAATAAATGTAATGGGAATTCCAACATCATTCCAGTCATTGCTGATTGCTAAACAGTGGAATATTCCAATAACTACCTTGGAAGAGCACGACATTGACTTGTCAGTGGACGGTGCCGATGAGGTTGATGGTGATTTTAACCTTATTAAAGGTGGCGGTGCAGCCCACACAAAAGAAAAGATAGTTGATTATGCTGCAAAAGAGTTCATTGTTATTGTGGATGAGTCAAAATGTGTTGAAGAGTTAGGTAATTTCCCGGTTCCTGTTGAAGTGCTGCCTGATGCATCTAGAATGGTAATACAAGCTCTTGAGGATATGGGTGCTAAATGTGAAATCAGAATGGCGCAAAGAAAGGACGGTCCGGTAATAACCGATAACGGCAACTTTGTCATTGATGCCAAATTTGACAAAATCGAATCACCCGCACATTTAGAAATTGATTTAAACTCAATTCCTGGTGTAGTTGAAAACGGAATCTTTTCACAGATGGTGGATAAGGTCATTGTCGGAACTGAAGACGGCACAAAGAGTTATAGATGATAATATGCCATTCAATAGTGGGGGAATGCCACTTCCCGATTTAAGAGATATCGGCTATAAAATAGCCATGTTATTTGGTGCTTTAATTGTAATATATGGTGTTTTGTGGCTTTTGGCAGAATTAAAGATTATTCCAGCAATATTTTTTGCAATATTCCCGCAAATAGTTCTGATTTTAATTGGAATATTCATAATATATATTGCATACAATAGAAGAAATTTATACTAATTTTTTCTACTTTTTTTTGTTTATTTGATGGTTTTCAGTTAAAAAAAGAAAAATAATAAGAGATTATCAAATCCCTTATTTAGTTGTTATTTTTACGTTTGCAGTTTTTCCGCTGTAGTACTTGTCGCCTGTAAATTTAACAGTAGCTTTGAAAGTTCCTTTTTTAGTTAATTTGGTAATTTTAAATGTAGCTTTACCTTTTGAGTTGGTAGTTGCCTTATATGTTTTACCATTAACTTTGATAGTAACTTTAGCTTTTGCAATTGCTTTTCCAGATTTGGATTTTAAAGTAATTGTGTATTGTTTAGTTTTAGTTTTTACATTAAATGTCTTTTTAGCTGCTGTTATTTTGGATGCTTCTTTGGTGACTTTGATAGTTGCGGATTTGCTGATTGCTTTGTATTCATCATCACCATCAAATTTGACGGTTGCAGATTTAGATCCTGTTGCAGTAGCTTTGAGAGTTACAGTAGCTACATCATTTTTATTGGTGGTTGCTGTGTAAGTTTTACCATTGTATGTAACGGTAATGCTTTTGTTAACTAAAGATTTTCCGGAAGCATCTTTGAGAGTTACTGAATATTTGTAACCTGAAGCAATAGTTTTTAGGTATACTGTTTTCGCACTTGCAGTTAAAGCAGGGACAGTTCTGTCATCATTAACAATAATTGTAGCTTCAGCATTTCCCGCTTTGTTATAGTAATCACTTACGGTATGTACTGTAGCAGTGTAGTTTCCGGTTGTTAATGTTAAGTTGATAGAAGCGACACCATTTGCATCGGTTGTAATATCATATTTGGTGTCTGCAATAGTAACAGTTACTGGTTTATTTGCAATTGCTTTGCCTTTGCTGTCTTTTAAAGTAATTTCAAAAGTTCCTTTTTTGTATCCGACAGTCACATCATTTGCAGTTAACTTTACTGCTTGGGAGTCGCTGTAGACTCCAATAACTCCTTCTGAGCTTTGATACCTATATTCTCCAACCACTACATAGTTTTCAAATGTAGGTGGGAAAGGTAACTTGTCTGGAGTGTATGAATTAGGGCCGATTGTTACATTCTGATAATAGTTTCCACCAAGTAATATTGCAATTCTACTTCCTTTGAATGTATTGTTGAAAATGTATTCGTTGTATGATCCGTAACATGTTACTGAACTTATTTTTGAATTTAAAATTGTATTTTGATAGACTTTATGTCCATATGAATGCAGAAGGTAAATTCCTTCTTTTGCGCCGAAAACTGTATTGTTGAATACTGTAACATCTTGTCCTCCAGCCAGGAATCTTACATCAATTCCATGGTTTTTGGCATTTGTCACGGTATTATTTGCGATTATTGACTCTTTAGAACCAAAACAGATTATTCCAGTTGTATATTGGTTAGTCACAATATTGTTTGTAATTATTGAATTTGGGCAACCGTTTTTCTGGAATCCTACAAATAATCCCCATGATGCGCCATTAATTTTGCATCCTGTAATTGTTAGGTTCCTGCTGTTTTCCGCAAAGATGCATGCTGTTTTATATTCATTGTTGTTTGCATTAGAGTAATTCGGGTAATTGCTTATAATGTTTAGGTTGCTTATTACAACACCTGTGTTGTTGAGAGTGTACAGTACAGCTGCATATTGTTTTGCAGTGTATGAATCAGGTATATTTGATGCCAGAATAATTGATGTGTCTGCAGTGCTTAATCCTTTTAAAGTTGCATTATTTCCCATTATTTTTATATTTTTATTGGTGTAGATGCAAATGTCTTCAAATACTGCATTTTTCTCAAAGATTAATGTGTCTCCATCTGACATTCCATTTATTGCATTTTGAATTTCGGTATTGTTCATTCCCGCAGTTATTGTCACGTTGTTTCCGGTAAGTTTTAAAAGTGTGTCGTAATCTACAGCAATTGGTTCTGGAGTTTCAATTCCAGCATATTCCACATATGTTATGTTGGATTTTTCGCTATCGGTGTATGTGCCCATCATGGCACTGGCACTTGCATAATCCCCTTTTGCTTCGGCAACATAGAATTCAAATGAAGGAGGCATAGGTAATTTATCGAATTTCCATTCGTTTGAACCTATGGTAATATTGTTGTATCCGGTGTATGTGCCTCCTACCGGAGCACCTCCTCCTAAAAGAATGCCTATTCTTGAATTTTTGAATTTGTTATTGTAAATGTTGATGTTGCTTGCACCACAACAGGTCACTGAACTTAAACTGCAATTTATGATTTCATTTCCAGTTACTGTATGTCCTTTTGAGTGTAATAAATAAATTCCCTCTTTAGATCCAATCACTGTGTTGTTAATAACTTTAGCATTAGGTCCTGCTTGGTGTCTTACATCAATACCATGGTTTTTCGCATTTTTCACGGTATTATTTCTGATGATGCTTCTTGGTGATTGGAAACTGAAAATTCCAGTTATTCCTTGGTTTGTTACTTTATTGTTTTCTACAATTGTGTCTGCACAGTTTTGAAGCCAAATTCCCCAAGAGCATCCATTGACAGTAATGTTTGTAATTGTTGTTCTATTTGAGAAATAGTTGTATATTACACAGTTGCTGTATCTTGAATCCGCTCCTTTGTCAGTTCCGCTATTTGCACCTGCAATGAAATTGATGTCTTTTAAGATTAATCCGTCGGTTTTAAGAATATATAAAGTTGCAAGATTGGTAATGGCATATCCTCCTTCAGTTGTTTTGTTTTGTATTATTGGGTTGATTGTGGCATTTGATAATGTATCGTAGCCATATAGGGTTGCACCATTACCGTTAATTGTAATGCTTTTATTTACATATAATGAAATGTTTTTATAGTCTCCCTTTTCGAAGTTTAAAATATCTCCATCGTTAAGACTGTTAATTTTTTCCTGAATTTGGTCATTGGTATCTGTTGTATTAACTGTAATTTCTGAAGTAGTTGGCGTATCGTTAATACTGTCAGAATTTGCATTATCAACAGCAGATACGGCGCAAATACTTATGAATATCATAAATACTAACATTATAGTTAATATCAAACTCTTTCTACTCATATTTATCCTCTTTAAATTAATTATATTAATTACTTAAATGAATTTATGATAATAAATTTTCACGATAAGCAATTAATTATATATTGATTTTTATATTATTTAAATTAAAATACTGAAAATCATCAATATAACAATGTTAATGCATCTAATTTGGTGCAATTTCACTTATATTGTTATTATTTTTTTATATAACGAAGTTAAATAAGTTAGATTTATATATATTTAACATCATAATTATAATCGTTAATCATAATTTTAGATATTGATGATTTTTTCAGTATTGATAAAAATTTTTCAATTTTAATCTTTAATTATAAAAATAAAGTGTTGGAAGTTTTAAATATGGGTAGAAATCTATTAAATATTTTTTTAATATCATTATTAATGTTATTATTGGTTTCTTCAGTTAGTGCAACTGATGTCCAAGATAGCAATGTTACTATCGTTTCGCATAGTAGTGATTATCGGACAATAACTTCTACCCTATCAAATGATGACATACAATCATTGTTTGACAATGCAAAAAGTGGAGATACCTTTGAGTTTACGGAAAGCGAATATAATGACTTATCATTAGTCGTAGATAAGAAATTAAATATAATCTCTAAACAGGATAGTGTTGTCTACACCTCTGGAGATGTAAGTGAAAAAGCTAAAGCTTTGGGAATAGATAAGACTTTTGGATTTTATTTCACATCAGCTTCTGCTGGAAGCATATTGTCAGGAATAACAATTGTGGCTTCGAATAGTGATTATGGCATTGTTGTTGATAATGCAAAAGATGTTCAAATTAGAGATAATGAAGTCGTTGGTGGGCAAAACGGAATTTTAATTAAGGATTCCAGTAAAATCACCATTTCCAATACTGACATTTCTAAAGCAGAAGATAGTGGTTTAAAACTTCAAAACATTGGTGATAGTTTAATTGAGAAAAATGTAGTCTCATACAACAAAAAATCAGGTATTGAAGCGGAAAATATGCATTACTCAAATATTACTAATAATACTGTCCATCACAATGATTTAAACGGAATTACTGTAAATGGCGTTTCTTCAAACAATATAATAAATTATAATAACGTTTATGAAAACACTAATGGAATTTATATCAATTCTACATCTTCAAATGATGTTGTCAAGTCCAATTCAATGACCTACAGTAGAAAGGATCCTCGTTCCACTATGGGTGGATTTGAAACAGGAAATGGTTTTTTATTGGGTAGTGGATTTAAAAGCTCTGGAAGTTCAATTCTTAAAGTGGACTATAATTATTTGGCTCATAACGAATTTTATCAGGCTAAAAACTACTGGGAAAACGAAAATTTTGAATTGGGCCAAAACTGGTATGATTCAACCGACCCAACAAATACTTTTGTGTGTCCTAGACTTTTAGCATCTTTAATGAAGTTAGACACATGGTCAATAAGTAATTCCCTTGGTTTTCAAATGAGGGATGCTTCCGGAAAAGCCGTTGAGGAGTTTGCCACATTCCAAACTAATGTCAATGTAAAGGGAAACCAATATACTGCAACATTTGTAAACGGCAAAGCCGTCATCGATGCTGAACTTGATCCTAATGTTGAATATGATGTGGAAGTGGAAATTGGGGGAGAACTAGTAAAATACAAATACCATGCATCTGGAGACGAGGGTGACGCAAAAGATTCTAGGTCTTCATCATCTGAAGGTGAAATTGGGTTTCAAAATGATGATGGAACTGATGGAACCTCTGATGTTCAAGGAGACTCTAATTCACAAGGCAACTCCCAAGGCGGAAATTCCATAGGGTCACATATAAAAAATTCAAATAATGAAGGCAATTATGGAACAAACAGTTCTGATATTCCATCTCAAGATACCTCTGATAATGGTGAGGATGCATTATCCAATGGAGATTTGGATGCTGGGGATACCGGAAGTGGTGAGGCTTCCAAGGAAGGAAAGGCATATGAAATTATTCCACCAGTCACAACTTCAAAAGAGCTCCAAAATACATCTGGTTTGGTTGTATTAAGTATTTTAGTTATCCTTGGTTGTTTAGTTTACGGATATTGGCGCAAAGATAATGAAGAAGGATTATAATAAAAAGTTCCCTTTATTTTTTCTATTATTATATTAACGAGTTTTAATAAATTAATTAATAATGACAATCAGAACTCATTCTTTAAAAATTGACACGTCTAAAAACTTCGAAATTATTGACATCACTTCTCAGATTAATGAGTTAATTGACATTGACGAAGGCATTATCTCTATTTTTTCAAAGCATTCCACTTCATCCATTGTTGTTAATGAAAATGAATCTGGACTTTTAAATGATCTGGAATTCATGCTTACAAATTTGGTTTCAGATGAATTCAGCTATATGCATGACAGAATTGACAATAATGCCAGTTCACATTTGAAATCGTTTTTGCTATCTTCAAGTGAGTGTTTGCCTATAAAAAATTCAAAAATTGATTTGGGCACATGGCAATCTGTTTTTTTCATAGAATTAGATGGCCCAAGACGCAACAGAACAGTAACTTTGACAATGGTTGGTGAATAATTGAAGAAATGGACAATATTTTTAATAGTAATTATACTTCTCCTATTAATTTTCATACTTGTTTTCTATAATTATGATGGTTCTCATGTAGTGAATAATTTCTCTCAGATGGAAACCGACATGAGAAAATTGTGGTATTAAAAAATGGTTAAAGAATTCATCTGTTGATGAATTCGATTTCAAATGCAATTACAGGGTATTCCAGAGTAAAGTTTGTAATTACTTCAGGGGAGACTTCACCGAAGAAACCTTTGATACTACCTTTTTCGGATTCTCCTGTAACGTCAGCCACTCTTCCTGCAATGAATGTTTTGTTTTCACTGTCAGATATTTCCATTGAATATCCTAAATTGGCTAAAACGCTTGTTATTACAGATTTGATTTCGGAAAAGTTGGCGGTTGAATGGCAAATCAATGCAGCCAGTTTTTTAGAGGAAACTGTTTTGTTTTCTTTGGTTTCATCTAAGTATAATACATCACCGATTTCAAATATTTTTTGTGGCAGGTCTTCATGCTTGTTGTCTTCCAAAAATTCCATTAAACTGTTTATTAAACTGGTTCTAATCATTGTTCTGTCGATTGTAATTGGTCTTGCAACCTGAACATGTGGCAATTCTTCCTGATTCATTTTTTCATAATGTGCCTCTTCATTTGTAAGCATCAAACTCATTACTTCCTGGAATCCTAAACCAACCATAACTTCACGAATGGTACTTTCTGCCTTAAACCAGTTATTTTCATAAGCTACAGTGTTAATGTCAGGTAATTTGGCTTCAACACTGTTGATGTGATATTGGACGGCAATGTTTTCAACAACATCCACTTCATGCAATATGTCTACTCTGTAGGCAGGAATGATTGCGTTCACTTCATTGTCATTGATAATTTCAGCATCAAATCTTGCTTTTAGAAGCAATCCTTTAATGTCATCAGCAGTAAGGTTGGTTCCACCAATCAGTTCGTTAGCGGTATTGACATGGACAAGCTGTTCTTGAGGAGTTAAATCTGGAGTTTTGATGGTTTTATCTACGTATCTCACTTCCATGGATTTGATTTGACCTCCGACTTCAGCAAAGGATGAACAGATGATGTTCAATGCCTGATTGACAGCCCTTTCGTCAGTTCCAGTCACGTCAACAATAATGTTATGAGTGTCTTCCTTGAGTTTTGTCAGCTCACCGTTAATGATTGGCGGCATTGACAATACATTATTGTCCTTATCTAAAATCAACGGATATTTATCGAAGTCTTCAATCAAATGGGCATATGCCTTACCTTTGTCATGTTCGGTCAATATTTCATCAGGAGTCATTTCGTCTTCTTTTTCCAGTGGGACGAATGCATTTGCATCTTTTGGAGTTGCAATGTATTTGAAAGGACCTTCAACGACATCTGCATTGTGAATACCGATTGCAACCTTTTTCCTGTCCCTTCCGATTACCCAGTGAAGGTTTTCCTGGAAATCCATTACATATTTGAGCTTATCGCCGGAAAAGTCCACATTGTCTATTTTGGCAAATCCGATGTATGGTCTGATTTTGGCAACGTCAGCATCAACTTCAACATACTCGCCGGATTCTTCAACATTGTAATCTGGAAATCCGATTTCCTGGCCAATAAATCCTTTAAAAGATCTAGCTACTCCTTCAACAGACAGGTTGTCAGGTCTGTTAGGGAAGAATTCCACTTTGATTTCCTCATCGTCAAAGTCTTCAATGTCACTGGACATCATAGGTAATGTGTCTATCAGTTCATCTTTTTCCATATCTATTCCTAAATCTTTTAAATCTTGGTATTTGAATGTAATTACTGGCATTTAATAACTCCATTGATTATTTTTAAAATCCATAAATTAAAATGAAAAATAGAGATTCAACAACAAAGTGAAGTGCTCTATGTTCTAATTCACCCATATTGCGTATGAATATTGTATGGGTAACATCAATAACAAAATGAATAAGGGCTGCTAGAATTCCAATGACTGGGTTTAAGAATATTATTGATAACACTATGAAATGGAATCCTGCTTCCATTATTTCATGTGCAAGCCATGTCTGCCAGGTTGTCTTTGTGGTCTGCTGGATGAGACCACCTAGAATAATGTAAAAGTTATTTAAAACCTTCCACATTAGTTGTGTGTGCAGTACATCGCTTAAAGCCAATATAATAGCAACATAAAACCATAATAAATTCATTGTTTAACAGTCCTTTTATAGATTGATAATATTAATAATTTGATTTTATTATATAATATAGTTAACTATTTTTTCATTGTTCTCACTTCGTAAAATTGCTGTAGGTCTGTAAAATTGTTATGGCTTCGTAAAATTGCTTTGATTTAGAACTGAATGCTTTATATGCTTTGAAGATTATAGTTTTACTAGGTGAATTGGCAATGGTAAAATTAAAAGCTTTTTCAAGACTAAAAAATATTTTCTCTAGATTAAATCCAATGCCCTCTTTTAAGTGGGATGATTCTGAAGAAGAGATATTTGTTCCTCCGCCCTCTGAGGAGTTGCTTGAAATGGTTATTAAAAAGTATCCAAAGTTTAAACATGCAATTTTAATTGCAATGTATCACTTAATTAATACACAATCTGTTAAAAATGAATATTTAACTGCATTAACAAAAAATAATGTATTAATTGCAGATTTAATTGAAGGTAAGGGGGATAATGTTAGTACAACAAGTAACGTTGAAAAAGAAGGTGAAAAAATAATATTTTAATTATTTGTCATAATCATTATTTTGGGGCAATAATTCCTTCTTTGGGGGATATTAGTACTGCGATTAAAAATAATTGTCAATTTATTGCTATTGTTTCAGAAAATCATATTGGATTTTTAATATTTGAATATAAATTTAAAAATCATACTCAATTGATTCATGATTTAGAATTATTTAATGGTTATATTGATTTATGTTTTTATTCTGAAAAAGGTGATGAAGTTGATCAATTGTTTAATAAGGATATCTCTAAATCTGCACGTAAAAACTTGGAATTGGAGATTTATGATAGATTCATTTCGCAAAATAATTTAAAATTTGTTAATGAGTTTAATTTTAGATTCAATAAGTATAATATTTATGAAATATATATTGAGTTATAAGGAGGTTTCGTTAATGTTTAATTCAGATGGTTTTTGTAGTGGTTTAAAACCCTCTAAATATGGCATTCTTTTACAATCATATCGTTTAAAAAGAATATCTGTTGAAAAATTAGAAGAATTTCTTAATGATTTGAAAGATGATAATTTTAAGGAATATAATGATTTTTTAAAATATAAGCACCTAGTTGAAAAAAGAACTCCTAATTTAAAAGAAATTTATTATGAATTTTTGGATGGTAAAAGAGAAACTTTAGATTTTGATTTATTTTTCCTATAATTCAGTAATATTTTTTTCAAACACTAATTTTATAATTACTTTTTTAAATAATAAACAATATAATTAATAATATTATTTTTACTTAATTATTTTAGGAGAAAATATATGTCAAAAGAAGAGATTCCTAAAGACTATGATTTTAAAAAAGAAAAGGAATGGGAGAAGAAATGGGAAGATGAAAACATCTACAAATACATTGGAGATGGATCTCGTCCTAGATATGTTATTGACACTCCCCCACCATACCCAACAGGCTCAATTCACCTGGGCCATGTATTGAATTGGGTTTACATTGATATGAATGCAAGATACAGAAGACAAAAAGGTCACGACGTGTTGTTTACACAGGGTTGGGACTGCCACGGTCTTCCGACTGAAGTTAAAGTTGAAGAAACTCATGGAATCAAGAAAAATGATGTTTCAAGGGCTAAATTCAGAGAGTATTGTGTTGACTTAACCACAGACAACATTGCAAAGATGAAAGCGCAGATGCAGGCAATGGGATATTCCCAGGACTGGACCCGTGAGTTCGTAACAATGACTCCTGAGTACATGAGAAAAACCCAATACTCATTTTTGAAAATGTACGAAGAAGGACTGATTTATCAGGGAAATCACCCTGTAAACTGGTGCCCTCGCTGTGAAACAGCAATTGCATTTGCAGAAGTTGAATACTCAGACAACACTACTTTCTTGAACTATGTAAACTTCCCTCCTGCTGTTGAAGATTCATATGATGATATTGCTTCTTCACAGGAGTCCGGAAAGCAGGCTGACGCCAAAACCGAAGGTATTCTGATTGCAACCACCCGTCCTGAACTGATGGCGGCATGTGTAGCGGTCGTAATCCATCCTGAAGATGAAAGATACGCTCACCTTTTAGGCAAATATGTGGAAGTGCCTCTTTCACACCAGAAGGTTAAGATTATCGCTGATGAAGAGGTTGACCCTGAATTCGGTACAGGTGCGGTAATGATTTGTACCTTTGGGGACAAGACTGACGTAAGCTGGGTTCAAAAGTATGATCTTGAAGTTATTAATATTATGGATGATACCGGTAAACTGACATCCGCTGCCGGAAGATATGAAGGAATGGACCTTCAAAGCTGTAAAAAACAGACAATTGAAGACCTTGACAGTGAAGGCTATCTGTTAAAACAGGAAGAAGTTGACCAGAATGTCGGACAATGCTGGAGATGTAAAACTCCTGTTGAAATTCTTCTTAAAAAACAATGGTTCGTTGCAGTAAGGGATTTAATCGAAAAGACCAAAGTCGCTGCAGATGAAATGAGATGGGTGCCTGACCACATGAAATCACGTATGGTAAACTGGGCGGATTCCATGGGATGGGACTGGTGTATCTCCAGACAAAGGATATTCGCAACCCCAATTCCTGTATGGTACTGTAAGGACTGTGGAAAAGTAATAGTGCCTGACGTTGAAGACCTGCCGATTGACCCAACTCTCGACAAGCCAAAACATGCATGCGAATGCGGCTGTAAAGAATTCATAGGTGAAGATGACGTGCTTGATACATGGATGGACTCATCAATTTCACCTTTATCCATTGCAGGATGGCCTGATGAAGATTATGTGAACCATTTCCCGTCAGACATTCGTCCGCAGGGACACGACATCATACGTACATGGGCATTTTACACAACTTTAAGATGCATAGCCCTAACCGGTCAAAAACCGTTTGATGACATTGTAATCAACGGTATGGTGTTCGGTGAAGACGGAAACAAAATGTCCAAATCAAGACCTGAATTTGTGGTTGGACCTGAAGAGGTAATCGAACAGTACGGTGCAGACCCGTTAAGGACATGGGCTGCAAACAGTGTACCTGGATCTGATGTAATCTTTGACTGGAAAGACATTAAGCACGGATACAGGTTCTTAAGAAAATTCTGGAATGCATTCAGATTCATCAGCATGCAGATATTCGATGAAGAGGTTTCCTATGAAGACGTCAAGGATAATCTCGGACCAATCGATTTATGGATTTTATCCAAATTGAACAACCTGAATAAAACAGTTGATCAGGCATTTGCTGACTATAACTTTGCAGAAACCATTACATCAATCGAAAGATTCTTCTGGCACGATTTCTGTGATGAATACATTGAGGCTGTAAAATACAGATTATACACAGATGTATCAGATGAGTCAAGAAGGGCTGCAAAATACACATTAAGGACAGTCGTTGAAACTTCTCTTAAATTGATGGCGCCTATTGCACCGTTCTTTACAGAAGAGGTTTACCAATACTTCGGCGATGAATCAATCCATACTACATTATGGCCTGAAGTTTACGAAGAATTGATAAGTTCTGAAATGGAAGAAAAAGGTGAAACCACCGTTGAGCTAATTGATGAAGTCAGAAGATTCAAATCAGCTTCCAAAATCCCATTGAATGCAGAACTTGCAGAAGTAAACGTATACACTTCAGATGAAGCATTGGTGGAAATATTCAAGCAGTTCAATGATGACATTAAAGGAACTTTAAAAATCAAAGACCTGGAAATCAGTTCAGGAAAGCCTGAAGTTCATGAAAAAATCATTGAAGTCGAGCCTGACATGTCTCAAATCGGACCAACATTTAAAGGTGATGCAGGTAAAATCATTGGATATCTCAAATCAACAGATATCGATGAAATCGGTGCTGTTTTAGAGGAAAATCATGAGCTTGCAATCGGCGATATTGTTGTTCCTGAAGACATGCTGAATATCAAAAAGGAGATTGTTGGGGCATCCGGTAAAAAAGTGGACATCCTTCAATCCGAAAACTTAGATATGATTGTTGAAGTAATTAGATAATTACTTC
>NZ_CAMVPN010000073.1 GCF_947169325.1 uncultured Methanobrevibacter sp.
CAAAACTTGACCTGGAAAACATTAAGCCTGAAACTGAAACTGAAGAAAAACTCTTCGAAATTGCAGTGGAACTCATCAATACTGATAAATTCGGTGTAACTGATGATTTGTATGCTGTCGGATTTACCTCATTGATACTGATGAAATTCAACTCAATGATATATTCCCAAATGGGAGTTAACTTAGACATATCTCTATTATTCAATAATCCAAATATCAGAAAGCTTGCAGCTGAAATTGAAGGCAGCGATAAAGACTCTAATATAAGTGAAATTATCGAAATGGCAAACAGCATGGATTACCTGCCATTGACTGACAACCAAATAGGTGTATACTACGAATGTATGCAAAGTCCGAGTGAAATCAAATATACCATGCCTACTACCATGAGGTTGGGCAGTGATGTTGATGCAGATAAATTAAAAGAAGCAGTAATTAAAACTGTCGAAACCCACCCATATCTTAAAACAAGAATCGTCATTGACGAAGAAGGTGAATTAAAACAGAAAAGATGTGATGATATTGCCATGGATGAAATTGAGATTGTCGAAGTCGATTCCATTAGCGATGAAGAAATTATTAAAAATGATGTTAAGACATTTTCATTTGGTGATGAACAGTTATTCAGGGCTAAAATATATAAAACACCTGATGAAACAGTACTCTTCACTGATTTCCACCACATAATTACTGATGGTGTGTCTCAAATCAATTTCTTCGACGATATTGCTAATGCTTATGAAGGAAAAGACCTTAATGAGGAAATCGTTGATGGATATGTTTACAGTCTACTTGAAGATAATCTTAAAAACAGTGACACTTATGATAAGGCTAAAGAATTCTTCGATGAAAAACTTTCACAGGAAGTTGAATCAACAGTTCTTACTCCAAACCTTAACGGTAATCCTGATGAGGGTAAATTAAAAGCGTTTATTGATACTATTGATGCTGAAGAGATTAAAGAATTCTGTAATCGCAATTCATTTAGTCAAAATGCATTATTCCTATCTGCTCTCACATTAACATTGAACAAATACACATTCAGTGATAAGACATTGATTACAACAATTTTCAATGGTAGATCTAATCCGTTATATTACGACACACAAGGATTCCTTGTAAAAACACTTCCATTGATATTCAACAATGAAAACAGACAGGAAACTATTAAAGAATTCATAAACGGCATTGATGATGTCTGGAAAGACACTATGGCCAATAGCATTTACCCATACACAAGTATTGCTGAAAAATATCAATTAAAACCTGAATTATTCTTTACATATCAGGAATTTTATGATTCAGAACCTCGTGTAATAAATGGAAATCTTTGGGAAGAAAGAGAATTAATTTCAGAAGATTTAACTGCAACTGAATATAAGATTAACTTTGATATAGACGTTTCAGAAGATAAAATTGACTTCATAATAATATATAATGATGAATTATACAGTGAAGATTACATTAAAACATTTATCAAGTCCATGCAGCTTGTTTTAAATCAGTTCATGGAAAATGATGTCAATGAATTATGCATCGGTGAAGTGGAATTGGAAACCACCAAAGAAATACCTACTTTTAGCCCTGTTGAAACTCCATTCATCCACAAACGCTTTGAAAAACAAGTTGAATCAAATCCTGACAATATTGCACTTGTTGCAACAGATGCCACATTAACCAATAAAGAACTTAACATCAAAGCAAACCGCATAGCTAATGCAATCATTAAAAAAGGCGTTAAGCCAAGAAGCAACATTTTAGCAATGCTTCCAAGGGACAGCAACCTGATAGCCACCATAATTGGTATCTTAAAGGCAGGATGCACATTTATTCCTATTGATTTGGAATATCCTAAAGAACGTATTGATTATATCTATGAAAACAGTCAAGCAGATTACATCATAACCTCTGACGGAAAAGCAGATAATGAATTGGACATTTATGAATTGCTTGAAGAGAAAAACACTTCAAATCCTAATGTTGAAATTTCACCTGATGATTTGGCATACATGATTTACACTTCAGGTTCAACAGGATTGCCTAAAGGTGTAATGATTGGACATAAAAATGCATGTAACCAGGCTGAATCCAATCCAAAATGTGAATACGATAATTTATTAAGTATTGCAACAATTGCATTCGATACATCCTTGGAGGATATATTAACAGGTATTACAAACGGTATTAGAATAATATTTGCTAATGATTCAGAAATCAAGAATATTGTTGATTTAATCAGATTAATCAGGGATCATGAGCCTCAAGTAATGGAATTCACTCCTTCAAGATTGATATCTTATCTTGAAGTTGAGGAGTTTTGTGAAGTGATTGGCTGTGCTGAATGTATCGTTATGGGTGGAGAGCAATTCTCAGCCAAAGCGTTTGAAGGTGTTAAAAAATACTGTGATGCTAAAGTCTACAACAGTTACGGACCAACTGAGGCAACAATTGCATCCAACTATAAAGAAATCACAGATCCGGAAAACATTACAATCGGTAAAGCTCTTAAAAACTATGTAACCGAAGTAAGGGATATCGACGGAAAACTCCTGCCTCAAGGAGTTATGGGAGAGCTGTACATCGGTGGTGTCGGTGTAGGTAAAGGATACTACAACATGCCTGACAAAACTGAAGAAGTATATCTTACAATTAACAATATCCCATACTACAAGAGTGGGGACTATGCAATAGAGCTTCCGGACGGTGACATTGACATTAAGGGAAGAATCGACAACCAAATCAAGCTCAGAGGATTGAGAATTGAAATAGGTGAAATCGAATCAAGCATTAACAAATTCCCTAATGTTAAAAATGCAGTTGTTGTAATTAAGGAAATCAACAACAACGACCACTTATGTGCTTATTTCACAGCTGAAAATGAAATCGATAATGATTCATTGAAGGAATTCCTTAAAGAAAGGTTAACATATTACATGGTTCCAACAGTGTTCATGCAACTGGATGAAATTCCACAGTTGCCTAACGGTAAAACAGATACCAAAAAACTGCCGGAACCTAAATTGGAACTGGAAAATGTGAAACCTGAAAATGAAACAGAACAAAAACTCTTCGACATCACTTCAGAGTTAATTGGAACCGACGAGTTTGGTGTTACCGATGATTTATATGCTATAGGATTCACTTCATTAACATTGATGAAATTAAACACCTTGCTTTATAAGGAAATGAATGTTAACCTCGACATTTCAATATTGTTCAACAGTCCAACTGTTAGAAATCTTTCAGATGAGATTTTGAATCATGAGGAACAATCCTCAAAATTAGATGAGCTTATTGAATTGGCAGATAGTCAAGAATACTTCCCATTGACTGAAAATCAATTAGGTGTATACTATGAGTGCATGCAAAGTCCTGGTGAAATCAAATATACAATGCCTGCCATTGCAAGGTTTGACCATGACATTGATGCTGAAAAATTAAAAGAATCAATCATCAAAGCTATTGATGCACATCCATATCTTAAAACAAGAATTGTAACTGATGACGGTTCAATAAAACAATATAAAAACATTTCTGCTGAAATAGATGAAATTGAGATTGTTGAAGTGGATTCAATCAGTGATGAAGACATTATTAAAAATGATGTAAAAGCATTTTCATTTGATGATGAGCAGTTATTCAGATTCAAGATTTATAAAACTCCTGAGGAAGTCTTATTATTCAGCGATTTCCATCATATAATTACAGATGGTGAATCACAGGCAGTTCTGTTTGAAGAAATTGGAAATGTATATGAGAATAATGAGATTGAAAAGGAAATTGTTGACGGTTATGCATATAGCCTCATCGAGAAGGAGTTGCAAAACAGTGAAAGATATGATGCAGCTAAAAAATTCTTTGATGACAGGTTATCCAATGAAATAGACTCAACAGTTTTAACCCCTGACCTTAATGGTGATCCTGAAGATGGTGCGATTAAATTCGTTTATAGCAGATTGGATATAGCTAAAATCGATGATTTCTGTTTAAAACATTCAATCGGCCACAATTCATTGTTTATGTCTGCAATGATATTGAGCCTGAACAAGTTCACTTACAGTGATGAGACATTAATTACTACAATTTTCAACGGAAGAACAAATCCTAACTATTATAATACTCAAGGATTTTTAGTAAAAACCCTGCCATTGATTATTAAAAATGAAAACAGACAACAAAGCATTGAAAAATTCATTAAATATGTAGATAAAACCTGGATTGATTCTATTAACAATAGTATTTATCCATATACTCGTATCTCTGATGAATATCAATTAAAGCCTGAAATATTCTATGCATATAATGAGGGTTCAGGATCTGAAAGCCTGGTTATAAACGGCAAGAATTATGAAAACTATGAATTGTCCGATGCAACTGAAGAAACAGAATATAAAATAGACATTTCAGTGCTTAAACAGGAAACCACACTTGATATTGGAATTTCCTACAATGACCAATTGTACTCTGAGGGTTATGTAAAAACATTCCTTGATTCAATTGAAACAGTATTGAACCAGTTCATAGACAATGATGTTGAGACATTCAGAATATGTGATGTTGAACTTAAAACCAGTAGAAAAGCACCAACATTCATTCCTCTGGATAATCCATTTATCCATAAACGTTTCGAAGCGCAAGTGGAAAGCAAACCTGAAGAGATTGCATTGGTATCCAATGGAAAAGAGTACACCTATCGTGAATTGGATGAGTTAAGTAACCGTGTTGCTAACGGTTTGATTAAACGTGGAGTCGAACCTAAACACAATGTCCTGATAATGCTTCCAAGAACCGTAGATTTAATTGCATCAATTATAGGTATTCTAAAGGCAGGATGCGGATTCATCCCAATTGATTTGGAATATCCTAAGGACAGGATTGAATACATTTATGAAAACAGTGAAGCGGATTACATTATCTCAAATGAAACCTTTGATGTATCATTGGATATTAAAGGCTTGCTTGAAGAGGACAATGCAGAATCCCCTGATGTGGAAATATCTAAGGATGATACTGCATACATGATTTACACTTCAGGTTCCACAGGAAAACCTAAAGGAGTAATGATCAGTCATGAAAATGCATGTAACGAAACTGAAGGAAATCCTAAATGTGAATATGACAACCTATTGAGCATTGCTACAATTGCATTCGACACATCTCTTGAAGATATCCTTACAGGTTTAACCAATGGAATTAAAATAATCTTTGCTAATGACACTGAAATCAAGAATATGGTTGATTTAATACATTTGATTAAAACAGAAAAACCGCAGGTCATGGAATTCACACCGTCAAGGTTACTGTCTTACCTTGAAGTTGAGGAGTTCTGTAACGTAATTGACTGTGCGGAATGTATTGTTATGGGTGGAGAGCAATTCTCAGCCAAAGCCTTCAATGGAGTAAAACAGTACTGTGATGCAAAAGTCTACAACAGTTACGGACCGACAGAAGCAACAATTGCTTCCAACTACAAGGAAATAACCGATCCGAACGTTATCACAATTGGTAAGGCATTGCAAAACTATGTAACGGATGTACGGGATATTGACGGAAAACTCCTGCCTCAAGGCGTAATGGGAGAGCTCTACATTGGCGGTACAGGTGTCGGTAAAGGATATTACAACATGCCTGATAAAACCGAAGAGGTGTACTTAACTATTAACGGCATTCCATACTACAGAAGCGGAGATTATGCAATTGAACTTCCTGACGGAGACATTGACATTAAAGGAAGAATCGACAACCAAATCAAGCTCAGAGGATTGAGAATTGAAATCGGTGAAATCGAATCCAACATTTCCAGATTCCCTAATATCAAACGTGTCGTTGTTGCAATTAAGGAAATGAATGGCAGCGAACATCTATGCGCTTACTTCACTGCTGAAGAGGAAATTGACACCAAACTCCTGAAACGCTACCTCCAAAGCAAGCTGACCAAGTACATGGTTCCAACAGTCTTCATGCAACTGGATGAAATTCCACAATTGCCGAACGGTAAAACAGATATGAAATCATTGCCTGAACCTTCATTGGCATTAGATTTCGTTGAACCTGAAACTGAAACCGAGAAGAAATTATTCAAACTCGTTTCATCACTTACAAGCGCCGGGGAATTCGGTATTACTGATGATTTATACGCTTTAGGATTCACCTCATTGACATTAATGAAATTGAACTCAATGATATATAATGAAACAGAGGTAAACATTGAGATAACTGACCTGTTCAACAATCCTACAATCCAAAGTCTTGCAGACAAAATAGACAACAGCATGGATACTCAAATTGACATTCCGGAAATTATCAAGACTGCTGAGACAATGGAATTATTCCCATTGACCTCCAACCAGTTAGGTATCTACTATGAATGTAAGCAGACACAGGAAATCAAGTACACAATGCCTGCAGCAATACATTTCGGCAGTGATATTGATCCGTTCAGACTCAAACAAGCAATAATTGACACTATTGAAACACATCCATATCTCAAAACAAGAATAATCACCACTCCTGAAGGAGAATTAAGACAAAAAAGATGTGATGATATAGAAATTGATGAAATTGAAATTGTTGAAGTGGATTCAATTACAAATGAAGAGATGATGGAAAATGACATCAGCTACATTCCAATTGAGGACAATCAATTATTCAAATTCAAAATCTATAAGACTCCAAGCGAAACAGTACTGTTCTTTGATATTCATCACATTATCTCTGATGGTGCTTCACAGGACCTTCTCTTTGAAGACATTATCAGCGTATATAATGGTGAGGAAATCGAAAGCGAGATTGTAGATGGTTTTGCATACAGTTTAATTGAAGAGGAACTTGCTGAAAACGAAGTTTCAAAAGAATTCTATAAAAATAAGTTCTCTCAAGGATTTGAATCCACAGTACTTACCCCTAATTTGAATGGAAACCCTGATGAGGCTGAAATCAAGCTTATCGGAGATGGCATCAGTTCAAGCTTTGTAAGAATGTTCTGTCAAGACCATTCAATAAGTCCAAACGTTCTCTTTATGAGTGCCACATTATTGGCTTTAAATAAATTCACATTCTCTGACAAGGCATTGATAACAACCATTTTCAATGGAAGGTCAAACTCCAATTACTACAACACTCAGGGAATGCTGGTTAAAACACTTCCAATAATGGTAGACAGTTCAAAAAGGGACATGATGATTGAAGACTTCATTAAAGTTGTTGACAAATCATGGAAAGACTCATTAGTGCACAGCAATTATTCATACACTAAACTTTCAGAGGATTATCAATTGAAACCTGAATTCTTCTATGCATATCATGGAGCATTTGAAACCGATAATCTTGAATTGAATGGAAACACTTATGCTATGGAGGAGCTTGACGGTACTGTTGCAACAGATTATAAAATCAACTTGGATGTTTATGATGATGGGGAAAACATTGGAATTTATATAGAATATAATGACCAAATTTATAGTGAGGATTATGTTAAAAAATTCCTTGAAGCAATTAAATTTGTTCTGGTCCAATTCTTCGTTAATGACATGGATAAATTAAGGGTTAATGAAATTGAGCTAGCACCTAACTTGCTATTGCCTGAATTTGAGGAGGTTGTCAATCCATTCTTGCATAAACGTTTCGAGGAACAAGTGGCAAACAAAGGAGATGAAATTGCACTTGTTGCAAGCGATGATTCATTGACCTATGAAGAACTTAACAGAAAGGCAAATCGCATAGCCAATGCATTAATCAAGAAAGGTGTTAACCCAAAAAGCAATATTTTGATAATGCTTCCTCGTACCAGTGACCTAATTGCTTCAATAATTGGTGTATTAAAAGCAGGTTGTGCATTCATACCACTCGATTTAAAGTTCCCTAAAGAAAGAATCGAATACATATATGAAAACAGTCATGCAGATTATATCATTAATGTAGATGGCCTTGCACTTAATTCAGTATCTATTGGGGAATTGCTTGAGGAAGGCAATGAGGAAAATCCGGATGTTGAAATTTCATGTGATGACTTGGCATACATGATTTACACATCAGGTTCCACAGGAAATCCAAAGGGTGTAATGATCAGCCACAAGAATGCATGTAACCAAACAGAATCAAATCCAAAATGTGAATACAAAAATCTATTAAGCATCGCAACAATTGCATTCGATACTTCTCTTGAGGATATACTTACAGGCATAACCAACGGAATAAAAATAATCTTTGCAAACGATGATGAGATAAAAAGCATTGTTGAGCTAATCAGACTAATCAAACGTGAAAAACCAGAAGTCATGGAATTCACACCGTCAAGATTATTATCCTATCTTGAGTTTGAGGAATTCTGTGATGCAATCAGCTGTGCCAAATGTATTGTAATGGGTGGTGAGCAATTCTCAGCCAAAGCATTTGAAGGTGTTAAAAAATACTCTGACGCTAAAGTGTACAACAGTTACGGACCAACTGAGATTACAATTGCCTCCAACTATAAGGAAGTAACCGACCCTGAAAACATTACAATAGGTAAGGCCTTAAGAAACTACATAACTGACGTAAGGGACATTGACGGAAAACTACTCCCACGGGGAGTCATGGGGGAACTGTACATCGGTGGAGTCGGTGTAGGTAAAGGATACTACAACATGCCTGACAAAACCGAAGAGGTGTACATGACAATTGAAGGCATCCCATACTACAGAAGCGGAGACTATGCAATAGAACTTCCAAATGGTGAAATTGACATCAAAGGAAGAATCGACAATCAAATCAAGCTCAGAGGACTGAGAATAGAGATAGGTGAAATAGAATCAAATATCTCCAATTTCCCTAACATCAAACAGAATATTGTTGTAATCAAGGAAATCAGAAACAATGAACACTTGTGCGCTTACTTCACAGCTGAAGAGGAAATCAACAAAGATGAACTTAAAGATTACTTATCTGAAAGATTGACCCAATACATGGTTCCAACAGTGTTCATGCAAATTGATGAGATGCCTCAAACTCCTAACGGTAAAACTGATGTTAAAGCATTGCCGGAACCTAAATTGGAATTAAAATATGTTCCTCCTAAAAACAAGCTTGAACAAACAATATGTGCAATATATTCATCCATCCTTGATATTGAAATCGTTGGTGCAGAGGATAACTTCTTTGAGATAGGTGGAACATCACTTATTGCATCCAAACTTATCATTGAATTGCTCAAGCAAGATTATAATGTAAAATATGATGATATATTCAGAAACCAAACTCCAAGAGCATTAGCGGACTTCCTGTCTGGTGATGGAATTTCAGAGGATCTGGATGTTGACATCATTGAAAACTATGATTACACTCAAATACACAAGCTTCTTGAGCAAAACACCTTTGAAAACTATGCAAAAGGTACAAATCTTGAGTTGGGCAATGTCCTGCTAACTGGAGTGACAGGTTTTATGGGTATTCATGTATTATATGAATACATTAAAAATGAAGAAGGAACCATTTACTGTATGATTAGAAAAGATAAATTCGACAGTTGTGAAGAACGCCTGATTGACTTGATGGATTACTACTTTGATGAAGACTTTACAGACCTTATCGGGTCACGCATAATCCTAAGTGAGGGAGACATTACCAACTTGGATGACTTCAAAAAGCTTGAGGATTACTCAATTGACACAATCATAAACTGTGCGGCGATTGTAAAACACTACACTCATGACGATTATATCTTCAGAGTCAACGTTGATGGTGTAGTCAATGGACTTGAATTCGCAGAAGCAAACAACATCAATTATGTTCAAATTTCAACAACCAGTGTTTTAGATGAATTCACTGAAGATACTGACATTGAGAATGTTCACTGTGACGAGACAACACTGTATTGGGGACAAGACCTCTCCAACAAGTACTTGAACAGTAAGTTCCTTGCTGAAAGAATGGTTCTTGAGAAAGCTTTATCTGGACTTAATGTGAAAATAATAAGGGTAGGAAACCTTATGGGTCGTTATTTGGATGGTAGGTTCCAGAAAAACTTTGACACAAACGCTTTCTTGAATAACATTAAAGCCATTAAAAACTTAAAGGCAACAATTGCTCCAATTTCAGAAGAACTTGTTGAATTAAGTCCGATTGATTATGTGGCAAAAGCAACATTAGCACTTGCAAAAACACCAAAAGAATCCATGATATTCCATGCTGTAAGCGATAAGCTTATCCCTAACAGTGACATATTTGATGCTTTAAATTCATTCGGGTTTGAAATTGATGAGGTTACACCTGAGGAATTCAAGAAAATCTATGAGGAAAATATGAACGAAAACATTCAGGGAATGATTACAGCTGATTTGAGTATTGATGACTTTGACTTTGAAGAAGATATGGAAGATGAAGAGTTTAATGGAGATTATGGCGAAATTGTTAAAATAGATCAAACAGTTGATATTCTAAATTCATTAGGATTCAGCTGGCCTGAATGTGATGAAGAGTATCTTGAAAGATTTATAGGTTATTTAAATGAGGTACATTATTTTGATTAAATGTGGGAGATTAATATGAATTTTAAGATAGCAGACAGTAAATTTAAAGAATTGTTATTGCCGAGTTTACTTATAGTAATGGCTTTAAACATAAGTTCGGTAATTGATTCATTTTTTGTTGGAACATTCATTGGACCGAATGCAGTTGCTGCAATTGAGGTTTTAGAACCTATGGTTTTATTAGTAACTGTTTTTGAATGGTTATTTGGACTTGGAGGGCAGATTATAGCTGTAAATAAAAAAGCGGAATTTGATGTTGATGGAAGTAACAGGTACTTTACAACATCACTTGTCGTGTCATTTGTTGCAACATCTATAATGGCAATTTTCTGCTTATTATTCTTCGGGGAAATTGCAACATTCTTAGGTTCTTCAGCTGCCACTAAGCCACTTGTAATGGATTATTCCAAATATCTGTACGGATGTTTTGTTGTATCTACACTTGCTGCAGTACTTACTCAATACGTTCGTGTAGATGGTCAGCCTAATTTGGCATCAGCAGTTATTATAGTGGCTAATGCAATCAATATTGTCTTGGATTATGTCTTTTTGTCTTCTGGTATGGGTATGGCTTCCGCATCACTTGCATCATTTATAGGATATGCAATTGGATTAGCGGTATGTTTATTATACATCAAAAACTCAAAAAGAACATTCCGCTTTGTTCGCTCAGCACTTAAAGTCAAGACTTTCCTAAAAACCACCTGGCGCATGATTAAAGTGGGTTTTCCAGGTGCAAGTATGGGTATTTTTGATGTGATATTCGTTTATTTTATGAACATTTTCCTGGCGGGGGCTCTGGGAGATGTGGGATTGGCCACATACATGTTATGTATGGATGCATTGGTGCTCGCAAGTATTGTTGATATAGGAGTTTCAGAAACATTGACCTCTATTGTTCCGGTATATTATACAAAACACGATTATATAAATTTAAATCACTTAATTAGAATGTCTCTTATAATTACAATGACTTGTGCAGTAATATTGACTGCGATTCTGTGGATATGGCCTCAAGCCTTCTTGGCACTTTATAATTTCAATCATGTTGAAATGACCGGATTTGCAATTAATGCTCTCAAATTGTTCTCATTCTACTTTATCCTATCAGTGATTCCTAACATGCTTGTATTTTATTATGAAGCCATTGAAAGGCCAATTTTCTCATCAATAATTTCAGTTCTCTTCACACTTGCACTCCCATTGGTTACCGTAGTGGCATTATTTAACCTAATCGGACCTAACGGAATGTGGCTAGGATTTCCGATATCCTGCATATTCACAATGATTGCTATCGTCATTGGTGTTAAAATAATACAGAGCAGGGAGTCAAAATACAGCGGGCTTTTCTTTGTTGAAGATGACCTGGTCCATAAAACCAAAAACTTTGTCTTGACAGACAATGATATGGACGCTAGGAGAGAATGTTTAGTTCATTTGAAAAAATTAAATGCAGATGATAAATTCTGTGATAATGTAAATAAGATTTTTGACATGATTTTTGATACAAACAAACATGGCACATATGTGGAAATGCTGGTTATCGATTATCCTGACAATATCCACGTTGATATCAAATACGATGGTGAACAGGAAAACCTTGAACACCTAAAGCACAACTTCCCGGAAAATCTATTTAAATATGCAGAAGTTTTAGGATTCAATACTATTGAATACGTAATGGACAAATAATATTTCTAGTAATACAGGATTTGATACTTATGAAATTTAAAAAACTGAACAATGACGAAAAAATACCCTTTGTAAGTTATGGGGTTTATGAAATAAAGCCTAGAAAGACAAAAAAAGCAGTCCTAAATGCTTTAAATGCAGGATATACTTCAATTGATAATGCACAGGTGTACTATAATGAAAAAGAAGTTGGCCAAGCAATTAAAGAATCTGGAATTCCGAGAGAAGACTTATATTTGACCAGTAAAAATTGGGTAAGCAATTCAGGCTATGAAAAAACAATGAAAGCAGTAAGAAAAACATTGCAGGATTTGCAGACTGATTATCTTGACTTGTTGCTTATTCATCAACCGTTTGGTGATTATTATGGTTCATATAGGGCATTTCAGGATTTGCAGAAGGAAGGAACAGTATTGTCAATTGGTGTTTCAAATTTCGACTCAGCACGTCTTGTTGACTTGGCTATGAACTTTGATATAGTCCCTCAAGTTAATCAGGTTGAAACAACACCATATTTCCAACAATATGAAGCTAATGAAGTCATGAAGGATTTGGGTGTGGCTCATCAGAGTTGGGGCCCTCTTTCTGAGGGGTTAAATAATTTATTTGAAAATCCAATTCTTTCACAAATTGCTGAAAAACATGAAAAAAGCACTGTGCAGGTAATTTTAAGATGGTTGATTGATAGGGATATTCCTTTCTCATGCCGGTCTGTTAAAACAAATAGGATGGAAGAAAATATTGATATTTTTGATTTTAGTTTAGATAAAAACGATATTGAAAAAATTAAAGAATTGGATACTGGCAAAAGTCCTTTCAATGATTATAATGATCCTGAAACTGCTGAAGAGTTCAATTCAGAGGTAATATCTGATTCGAAATTCAGTTTTTCTTTATTCTAAATCTCTTCAATTTTTTGAGTAATATGTTGATGTTTCATGATTTATGTTAACTGATTTTGTTTTGTTTAATCTTAAGCATATTACATTTTTTTTAAATATTGTTGAATTACATTGGATATTTTTAGAAAATGTTAAGAGATTAAATATTGGTTTCATAGAAAATGTTTTATAAAGTGTTTTATAAAATTTATATTATAGTGGAGGAATGTTTGTCCATATTCTTTTAGGTAAATATTTATTTCTTATTTCAAGGCATTATTGATGAAATTAATATTTCTATTGAGATTTTGGAACTTTAAACTTCCTTTTACTTTTAATCTAATATTGGATGATAATATTGGTAGAAAAGATATGGGAAATATTGCTGAGATAATGAAAAATGATTTTAAAGACTCTTTCAAAAACTTTGTTGATTTTCAAAATCCTTTTTGCGATTGTCATTCCA
>NZ_CAMVPN010000074.1 GCF_947169325.1 uncultured Methanobrevibacter sp.
ATAGATTTGCAAGATTAATTACTTTAAAGCACCATTTTATCTTAGATACTATTTTGTCCTATCCCTTATTTAAATATTACTAAATTTTTACCCTTAAAAATTGATTTGACCCTGTAAAATTGTCCTAAGAGAAACATAGTATATAAAATTAACTATTTTTTAAGTGAAAAGTCCAGAAATCAAATTCCCCCATCAAAGGAAGAATCCCTGAATCAGTTCATCATTTCATCACTTTAACATTCTTCCACTTTCCACTTACTGAAATCAAAAATGGAACTTTGTCTAAAAAATCATTCAACATTTAAAAAATCATTGAAAAACTGGGAGCCATGATTGCTTTTTCTAATGTTGATATAACTGTTTTTAATATACTCTAAAAGGAATTCTCCTTTATCAGTAATAGTATAAAACTTAACCTGTTTGTTGTCCTGAATCTTAATATCACAGTGAATCAATTCATTTTCTTCCATATTTTTCAATATTGGATAGATTTTACTTGGAATTGATTTTTTCAAAGTGCCTGATTCGATGAGGATTTCAAAAAAAGTGTCCAATTCTTTCATTATGCTATATCCATGAATCGGACCTGAATTTTTAATTATCCATAAAATTAAAAAACGAGAAATACCGTTTACGGTATGTTGTACAATCTTATCTTTCTTTACAAATTCCGGATCAATATTATTCGTCATAATTTCTCCAAAAAAAATAAAAAATAAGAAAATAGTTTTTCCTATCTTAAATTTTTATATAAAATACTTGAACTTTTACCAAAGAGTATCTGTAGGAATAGTCCTTATCGGGCATTTCCCATTTTCCATCATCAAATTCGCATAAATCAGTTAGAACAATTGTTTTTCCTGTGAATTTATTCTTGAGATAGAATTTAGCTTTTGTTATTATTGTGTTTTTAGGCTTTTTAACAAAAACAACTTTTGCCTCTTTTTCATCTTCATCGTTTTTTATTTTAACTTTTACAGTGTCTTTTTTGTTTAGCACCTTTTTTGAATTGGCCTTCAATATTTTTGAATATTCCTTGCCAATGAATATTTTTGACTGTTTAGATATTTCATATTTTTCGTTATCTGAACTTATAATTACTTTATGGGTTCCTTTGCTTAATACTTTTGTGTTGAATTTAGCTACACCATAGGCATTTGTTTTCACAGTGTAAGTCTTATATTTTGATCCTGTGAATACTTTCAGTTTGAGTTTCGTGTTTTTGATTGGAATATCATCATCGTATCTGTCTTCGACTTTTATTTTGAAATAAGTGGATTTTTTGTGTTTTGAAGCGACTTGTGGAGCTTCAACTTTTGTTTTAATTTTTTTTACAACGTTCGGTGATTTGGTTGCATCAGAATTAGAGATTGTTTGAGTATTTTCGATATTGCTTGTAATTTCAGGAGAAATTTGGGATTCATCCAGATTACTATCAATATTAGTATTTTCAGTTACATTTTCCGCAGAGATTGCGCTCATCGTCACCAACAGCGTTAGAAAGACTAACAAAACAAATGAAATTTTCTTATAGTTCATAATTTTTCCCTCCTTAAATATGAAAAATATTTTCTGTATAATATTGTTTAAAAAAAATATTATATAAATAGGTATTTCAAATTTTGATATATACAAATCAGTAAATTTTTAAAGAATCTCTAACCAACATATAGTTAGTAACGAAACAAACTATTTTTTCAGTGATGGTGTCCAGAAATCAAATTCCTTAATCAGTGGAGGAATGCCTGAGTCATGATAAGTTTCAAGATAACCCACAGTTGTTGAGATATCCTCATCGCTGACACTGACGGAATTTGCAAATTCCAAAACTCCACGGTTTCTGATAACTGTATGCTTTGGTTTGAATGTGCTTGACCAAATGTAAAAGACTTTAAAAACAGTATCCGGATGATATCCTCCACCCAAATCAATAGCCAGCACGTCGCATGATTGAATCTTTTCAAAGACTTCTGCAATAACATCATGGCTTCTAACGTCACCTGAAACAAACTCAACTGAATCCATATTATTCATTATATCGACCGCTTCTGGAGAATTGTCAACGGCAACTACCCTGCACTTATCTGATATCAGTTTGGTTGTTCCGCCGACATGACATCCCAGTTCTATTACTGTATCATCCGTTTCGACCAAATTCAGCAGATCTTCCCTATATTTTTCAATGTCATAGCTAAGTTTTATCATAAATTATCCCAATGTTGTTGAGTTTATCTATATGCAAGTCTTCGATGTCGAGACTTTTGAGTGCATCTTCATCATATGCAAAAGCAAATGCAGTATTTCCTAACATTGCCATCGAACTACCAAGAATATTGTGCGAAGAATTAAAATAATCAATAGTATCTTTCACTTCATCTGACATTAGTTTTGTCTCATGCGAAAACCTGTTTGAAAATGTCAGAAAGTTCTCAATTGTAGGCTCTGCTTCAAACAGTTCCAGGTATTTCAAACCGGATTGTGAGATTACCTTCTTGTGGTGAGGGTCACGTATTATTGATGAAGTTTCAATGCCGCCGAATGTTTTCCATGCAATATAAACCTCATTTGAGTCAAATGACTTTATCTCACCGATTCCAGGAGCTCCGGGCTTTGTCCTTAAAACCAAACCTCTTCCGGTTTGAGCTATCACATCACCCAACCCTCCTGAGAGATTGACTTCTGTCATATGGGCAATCTGACCGCACAGCTCTCGGGAATATCCCAAATCCAAAAATTCATTAATGGCTAGGGTTAAGCTTAATGCTGAAGCGGCTGATGTTCCAAAGCCTGCACCTATCGGAAGCTGTATGTCCTGTGTGATTTTAAAATGAGTGTCAATGTCCAAAATGCTTAGGACTTCATCGATGATTGTTGAATCGCCCTGGTTGACATTGACCTTTAAGCTTTCGGACGATGATATTGTTGTTTTAACGCCACTAGAAAGCAAAAAACCTGCACCGCATGAACCATTCTTGAGTTTGATTTCATGGTTTTCAATCGTGAAAAAACCTGTAATGTGGCCAGGCACAAATACTGAATTTGACATAATAAGTAATTTGATTTCAAGTTAATTAAAACTTTTGACAGATTTCAATTAAAATAAAAAAAGGAGAATAGAGAAAAAATTAATCCCTATTTAACAATTTTAATTTTCTTGGATACTGTATCCTTGGAGTAGGTAACCTTGTATGTGTAGGATTTGCCTACCTTAAGACCTGCCAAAACGCCTTTTGAAATGGTGAATGTGACTACACCTTTGCTGTTGGTTTTTGCAGTGTATGTTCTGCCTTTGAATTTTAAGGTAACCTTTTTCTTTGCAAGATATTTCTTATTAACCTTGTTCAAGGTCACTTTGACCTTAAGGGCTTTTGTCTTTTTGGCATTTATGTTTTTAGCCACCACAATGTGTTTTGAAACAATCTTATTGGTCACTTTTATTCCTTTGTAGGATGCAGTTATTGTGTATGTCTTAATAGGCAATTTAGGCAATTTAACGGATGCATAACCGTACATGTCGGTTATTCCATAGTATGTCTTGCCGTTTATCTTGAATGTTACAGTCTTGTTTTCCATAGCCTGGGTATCGCTTGTGAGATGAACCTTATAAACTGCCCTTTCGGAGTATACTACTGAAACATCCTTGTTCTTGTCTATTTTGATTCTGTAAATGTGGATTGTGGTCTGATTGTTTACGCTGAAATACTTCTCATCACCAGTGTATCTCATAGTGACCTTGTGGTTGCCCGGAGCCAGTCCGTCAACATTTACAACACCTACACCATCAATAATGTTGTCCTCATCCCCGAAAGGCTCTCCATCGACAGTTACGATGAAATTGCCTGTAGCGTCTTCAGGAACATTAAGGGTGAATGTGGCTTCACCGGCATCGTCTGAAACATCCACAGTGAATGTGCATTCATCACTTGTGAGTGTCCTTTTGATAACATTGACAATTATTGTAGCGTTTGAAGGAAGATATGCATCATTTCCTTTAAATTCTATGTATAAATCTGCAATGCCTTCCTGATAAGTGGTAATGAGACCATTTGCATCAACATCAAATACTTCAAGATCACCGCTGTCAAATTTCAGGTATTTGCTGGTTGAAGGCGCTCCTGATGGAGTAACAATATTCTGCAATTTGAATTCTTCACCTGAATATATTGTAATGTCTGTTGCATTAATGGAGGTAGGAACTTTTGAAATGGATACTATGACCTGTTTTTGTGAAGCAAGATATTTTCTGTCTCCTGCAAACTTGATTGTCACCACTACATTTCCTGTGGTTTTAGCTGTCAGTTTTCCGGAAGAATCAACGCTTGCGATTTCATTGTCACTGGATGTGTAGGTCAATAGTCCTTCACTTGGAGTCAGTACGGCATGCAGATCAATTGTTTCGAATACCATGGTTTCAAATGTGTTGTCTGAAACGATTTTTGTCGCCAATTTTGTAACTGTGACGTTTACTTTGGCGAAAGATGAATGATATTCATCATCACCTGCATAAGTTACAGTTATTATGGCAGTACCTTCATTGTTTGCAGTTATTTTGCCTGTTGAATCTACACTGACAACTCTGATATCGCTGCTCATGTAAGTTAATTTTGCACCATTAGGACCATCAAGTATGGAAGCCTCAATTTTAGACTGGTCGTCAACATGCAATGAAATTTCGCTCTTGGCCACATTAACATGAGTTGTTCTTGTTGTTACAACGACATTGACAGTTGCATTTGACGGATAGAATGAGTTTGCTCCAGCAAACTTAACAGTTATTGTGGCATTTCCTATTTTATTTCCTGTTATTTTTCCATTTTCATCTACGCTTACAATGTCAGGATTGCTGCTTTCATATGTTGCCGGGAACCCAGTTTCATAGTATTTTGAAAGAACACGAGCATTCAATTCCTTGGTTTCATTAAATCCTATTTCAATGTCCTTTTCAACATCTATTGTAGTTACTCTTGCATCAACAGTGATTGTGAATGATGCATTTGACGGAAGATATTTGTCATTTCCAGGGAATTTAACTGTAACCAATACTTTTCCGCTGGTTAATGCGGAGATGAATCCGCTTTCATCAAGTTCAACAATGCTTGAATCATTGCAACTGAAAATTAAACCTTTACTATTGCGGATTGGATTTAAAATAGCTTTTATGGATCTTCCTTCACCCAATTCCAAATCAAAAGTTTCAATTGTAATATTTGTTGGAATTCGTGATACTTTTACTGTTACTGTATTGTTTGATGGTAAATATTTGCTGTTACCTGAATAACTTACAGTAATCATGGCAGTGCCTTCTTTAATGGCTTTGATATTGCCATTTTCATCAACACTGACAATTGAAGAGTCATTAGTTGAGTATGATAATTTATCTAAAGTTTTTGGAGTTAAAACAGCTCCAAGATTTGCATCGTCATCTACGAATAGAGAGATTGTATTATTTACGTCAATTTTTGTTGGAACTCCTGTGACTTTAACATGCACAGTCTTATTCGCTGCGCGATACTTGCCTGTGGCTTCAAATTTAATAAATATATCTGCTTCTCCAATTAAAATACCTTTAATTCCTCCATAACTGTCAACAGTGACAATTGAAGAATTACTGCTAATATAAGATAATTTACCAACATTAGGTGTCAATATAGCATTAATATTAGCACGTTCTGTGACATTTACACTGACATCAGACGCATCAATGGTGGTTGCAACATCAACGACATTAACTGTAATTGTCTTGGTTGAAGCCTGATACTTACCTATGCCTGCAAATCTAATTGTTACATTAGCCACACCAACACCAACACCAGTTACCATACCGTTAGCATCAACACTAACAATTGAAGAATTGCTGCTCTCATATGATAATTTACCAACATTAGGAGTTAATTTAGCGACGATTGAAGCGCGTTGTGTGACATTAACACTGACATCAAACGCATCAATGGTGGTTGCAACATCAACGACATTAACTGTAATTGTCTTGGTTGAAGCCTGATACTTACCGATAGCGGCGAATTTAATGGTAATGTTTGCCACACCAACACCTACACCTGTTACAACACCATTGGCGTCAACACTAACAATTGAAGAATTGCTGCTCTCATATGATAATTTTCCAACGCCAGGAGTTAATTTGGCATTTATTTGTGCATTTTCAGTTACATTTACAGTTACATCTGAAGCATCGATGGTAGTTGCAACATCAACGACATTGACTAAAACCACTGCTTTGGAGGAAGTGTAGTTTGCATTTCCATTAAACACTATTGTCACATTAGTTTTTCCGACACCATTTGCGGTTATCACTCCATTATTAATGCTGACAATGTTTGGATTTTCAATTATGAATTCGACATTTCCAGCTTCAGAATGGCTGAAATCATATTTGATTGTTGAATTTTCAGTTAGGTTCAATGTAATCGGACTTTCTGCAGTAATATTTGTTGGAATAGCGGAAACCTTGATGGCTGTTACAGCCTGTGACGGTGCAAACTTATCTTTAACGCCATCAAATTTGATGGTGACATTTGCCACGCCTACGCCAACAGCAGCAATTAACCCATTTTCATCAACTTTAACAATGCTTTCATTACTGCTCACATAAGTCAAACTTCCTGCATTAGCAGGATCTAAAACAGTATTAATGTCTATCTTATCACCAACATACAAATCAAACTTATTGTTTACAGATATGCTTGTAGGAATTTCAACAGATTTTACAATTATTGTTACGTTTTCACTTGATTGAGCGTATTTGTTTGTTCCATTGAATCTTACGTTAACTGTGGCTTCACCGGAACCGACAGCAGTTATCACACCTTTACTGTCCACTTTAACAATGCTTTCATTGCAACTTGTGTATGTTAAATTTCCAGCTTCGATTGGAGTTAAAGCTGCACCAACATTTACGGTGCCTCCAATAACCAATATGAATGTTTTTCCAACATCGATTTCTGTTGAAATCTTATTAACTGTCACGGTTATGTTTTTAGAACATGGAATGTAATCATTACTGCCCACATAACTGACTGTAATATTGGCATTACCAGAACCAACGGCAGTGACAACACCTTTACTGTCCACTTTAACAATAGTTTCATCACTGCTTACATAATTCAAATTACCTGCATTAGCAGGATTTAAAATGGCATCAATACTTTCTGTTTCATCAATAATCAATGAAATTGAATCTTTTGAGGTTATTTCAGTGCCTATCTTATTTACTTTGACAAGCACTGTTGCGTTACTTGCTAAAAATTTGCCATCAATGCCTGCGAACCTGACAGTAACATTAGCTTCACCAACACCAACAGCACTAACGACACCATTGGCATCAACTTTGACAATGTTCTCATTACTGCTAAGGTAGGTTAAATTACCTGCATTGGAAGGAGTTAAAGCTGCTCCGATTTCAGTTGAATTATGAAGGCTCAATTCGATAGTTTCATTTACTGATATGCTTGTTGGGATATTTGATGAATAGACTGAAACCAATATTGTTTTGGTTGAAGTAGCGTATTTGTTTGTTCCTTTAAAGCTTACAGTAACATTAGCGTTTCCAATTTTCAAAGCATTAACAGTACCATCAGCACCAACACTGACAACAGATGAATCATTGCATTCATATGTTAAATTTCCAGCATCAGATGGGCTCAGTACCGCATTGAGATTTCCAGTTTCACCAATAATGAGAGCGAATGTGTTAGCAACATCGATTTTTGTTGAAATCCTATCAACTGTAACAGTTATGTTTTTGGAACTTGAAATATGATTTGAATCACCAACATAGCTTACTGTAATAATGGCTTCACCAATACCAACACCAGTTACCATACCATTAGCATCAACACTGACAATTGAAGAATTACTGCTTGCATAAGTCAGATTGACTGCATTGGCAGGATTTAAAATAGCACCTATGCCTTCGGTTTCATCAATGAATAATGAAATTGTATCCTTGGCAGTTATTTCGGTAGCGACCTTATTTACTTTAACAAGTGTTGTTGCATTGCTTGGTAAAAATCTTCCATCATCACCCATAAACCTGACAGTGATTTTTGCTTCACCGACACCGACACCGGTAACAATACCGTTACTGTCGACTTTGGCAATGCTTTCATCACTGCTTTCATAAGTTAAATCTCCAGCATTGGAAGGGGTTAAAACAGCACCCATATCAATTGAATCATAAACATCCAATACAATTGTTCCATTTACTGAAATGCTTGTAGGAATATCCAAAGGATAAATTGTAACCAGCACTGTTTGGGTTGAATTAGCATATTTTTTGGTTCCATTGAATAATACAGTAACGTTTGCCTGACCTACACCAACACCGGTAATTATGCCTTTGTCATCAACTTTAACAATGTTTTCATTGCTGCTTTCATAAATCAAACTTCCAATATCTGCAGGATTGAGAATTGCATTGAGGTTTTCACTTTGGTCAATGAACAATATAAATGTTTTTCCAACGTTTATTTCAGTCGGAACATAATCTACAGTGACAAGGACATTGGTTGAATCCCCATAATATTTGTTTGATCCGTCATATTTTACGGAGATGTTGGCCTGACCGACACCGACTGCAGTGATGAGTCCGTACTTATCAACTTTAGCAACCTTATTATCGCTGCTTTCATATTTCAGACCTGTGATGTTCTTGTTTTCCCATAGGGAAGTTAGATTTGCATTGAGGTTTAGGGTTTCATCCACAAGTAATGAAATGGATTGTGGAGATGTTATTTTTGTAGTTCCCTTAACCACCTTTACAATGACTGTTGCATTGCTTGGAGTGTATCTGCTTGAAGCGTTGTATCTTATTGTAATTTTTGCGGTTCCTTCTGAAAATCCGGTTAAAGAACCATATTGAGATATGCGAACAACATCAGTGTCATTGACTTCATATTTAAAGTCAGTAGCTTTGAAATCAAATGGCCTATGCTCCAAACTAGCATTCAGATATAACTTTTCTCCAACATGCAAATCAATTTCCGGACTTACTATAATGTCGTTTTTAGGTATTGACACCCTGACAATCATATTAGCGGATGAAGGCTGGAACTGAACATATCCGTTAAATCGAATAGTCACATTAGCTACGCCAACGCCAACCGCACGAATATAACCACTTTCATCAACTGTTACGACTGAAGTGTCATTACTTATATAAGTTGTTGTGAATTGGTCTCCCTGAGCTATAGGAACTGATATTGTTTCGTTCTTTGAATTTTTCAGAACATGACGAATGAGTGCAGTGTCGGTAATGTTCATCTCTTTTTCACTGTCTACTTCAATATGAGTTTCAAAATCAATTACAGTAAGAATTACATGTTTTTCTGCTGCTTTATATTTTTCATTTCCATCATATCGAATTGTCAGGTTAGCTATGCCTCTGCCAACTGCATGAACTGCATTATTGTCAGTGAAAACAGCCACGCTTGTATCATTACTGCTGCAATTTAAAAATGCTCCTGATATCTCTTTTACACTGAGACCCAAATAATACTCCTGACCAATGTACAATTCAAGTTCCTCTGTATCAACTGTTATTGTAGGAGTCCTTTTGGCAACGTTAAATGTTACGTCCAAACTGCATGGCTCATATTTATAATTTCCAGCAAAGCTAACGGTGACATTTGCCAAACCTTCACTGAGAGTTCTGAAGGAATTTCCCGCCAATCTTAAGACACTTTCATTGTTATTTGTATAAGTTAATCCAGATCCATAAACTGATTTGTTTTTATAATCGTATGCTGAAACATAAAGATTGCCTGATTCACCAATTCCCATATCCTCAGGATCAAATATAAATCCGATATGGGTTGGAATGCGGGTTACATTTACCAATACTGTTGCATTTGCAGGAGTGTATTTGTCTTCACCAATTACATTTAGACCATTGAATTTTATGCTAAGCAATGCAAGACCTACCTTAACACCGGAAACATATATCCCTCCAGGTTTAGAGACAATTTTTGCGATGCTTGTATCATTACTTGTAATTGTTAACCTTTTATTTGACTCTAAAAACGGCAGTGCATCATATTCAAATGGTATGAGCTCATAATTCACATATGCTTGTGAATCCACAAATACATTAATTGTTGAATTGACTATAATTTTTGATTCGATTCTGTGTATGAACGGCACTTCATATTTCACATTCTCATATTCCGCATACAATGCTCCTTTATGATAGGTGGCGCTACCTTGAATTGTTTCCCCTATTTTTGAGACATTTTTGTTGAGAGTTAAATTTTGTGAGGATAATTGCAATATGATTTCAGGCAGATCGTCAATATCGTATTGGATTATTGTTTTTGTTCTGTTGTCATATTCGAAGAATGTGAATGTTGTTTCAAGTTTGCCTTTATCATCAAAATTGAAATCTGTTACATTTAGGAACAGCCAGTTGTTCATCTTTGCATAATTTGAAACTGGTGGAACAGTGTCGTATTGATTCCATCTGTCTTTATACCAAATGTTTCCAAACCAGTTGTAGTCAGCAACAATACCTTCAGCCAAACATGAGATTTCATAGTATCCTGCATTATTATTCAGGAATACTGAATTACTTACCTTGGCAATTTTAGCATAGGAACATATGACCCCATTATAACCACCAGTATTGTTAATGAATATGCATCTGTCAATATCTGTACCATTATTGGCTATGAATATGGCAGCACCCATACTGGCATCATTATATGTGAATACACAATTACTAATAGTAGTATTCATTGCATATATTGCACCAGCCGCACCACTAACATATCCATCAGGATCATTGTCTTTTAATGCACGATTGCCAGTGAATGTACAATCTATAAAATTAGCATGAGCATAGTTAAAGGTAGCACCTGCATAATTAGCACTATTATTCCTAAATGTACAATTGATTATATCACAATCATCATATGATTCCAAAGCACCGGCAAAACCGATAGCATAGTTATTTTCAAACAAAGTATCCCTGACGGTCAAATCATTACCTCTTAAAAATAGGGCACCAGCAGAAGTGTATAATTGAGTGTTATCAACGAATCTGCAGCCGCTTATAGTGAAATGAGAAGCATGGACAGCCAGAGCAGCACCTCCACTAAGGGTGTTAGCCACATTGTTTGTAAAAGTACAGTTAACCAATTGGCTGTTATCGGATGCGAGATGCATACCAGCTCCCCCCTCTTCGGAATATAAATAACCGTTTGCAATATTGATATTTTTGAAAGTAATGTCATTGGATTCCTTATCCACTGCAAAAACCCTTGTCATTCCATCAGCATTAACAGTATGGCCATTACCGTCAATAATTAAATGATGTTTGTCCAGTATCTGTATGCCTTGAGACATTTTATCCAAGTTTTTAATGTAGACATAATCCTTATCAAGGGTTATTACATCACCATCATTAGCCGCATTAATTAAAGCCTGCAATTCAGCAAAACTTCCACCTTTTACCTTTTTGGAAACAGCACTATTTTGATAGCTGGCAGTAAATATTGTATCGTTTAAGAAAGTAAAATTAAATTTACCTTCACCTGAATGGTCCAATATAACCTTATCAATATCAATTACTGAATTATCTGCATTTACATTAACGGCAATTGAAGGTAAATTGGATGTTGTGTAAGTGCTGGTTTCACCAGTGTTTGAATCGAATAAATTGTTGATTGAAACAACAGCATTTGAAGTTCCCAAATCAGGAACAAGATCCAAATATAACCAATTATTCATTTCAACAGATTTTGGAATATTTGGGCGGACTGCCCTGTTATCATAAGTATTTCCAAACCAGTTATTGTTTGCAAAAGCAAAGTAAACGTCGTTGTCAATAAGATTGGATACATTACCCAAAAGAACAGAATCAGTAATGTTTATTTTTGCGGAAATGAAATTTGATATTGCATCACCTGTTTCTGCCTTGTTGTTTATGAAAGTGCTTCCCCTAATATTTACTTCATCGCTGAATGGCCTTTCTGTAGTTGCCTGTTTTCCATATATGAAAACCGCTCCACCATAATTTTTAGCATTATTGGAATCAAAGGTACAATTGATTACGTACTGTCTGTAACCATATTCCGTTGTAATGGCTCCTCCCCAGGTTGCAACATTATTTTTGAATACTGAATTCATAAAAACAGCTAGACTTGTTGGGAATGAATAAATTGCCCCTCCTGAACTTGAAGCCTTGTTATTCTCAAAAGTACAGTTGATTACCCTTAAATTATCACCATTACCATAAAAGGCACCACCATTGTCGGCATTACCATTTACCAACTTAATGTTTTTAAGATAAACTGTTGTGGAGTTTACATAAAATATCCGAGACTGGCCTTTCGCATCAATTTTATGACCCTTACCGTCAATAGTCAAATTATCCCTATTGATTACGATACCGTCCTTAATAGTATCTGAACTTGAATATTCATAATCCATATCCAGCTCTATTGATGTGGAAGATCCTCCGTTGATTTTTGTATTTAAATCAGCAAAACTCCCCGTATTTGCTGATAATATTTCTTCATTACTTAAGTTATTAATGCTTATTGCATTATCATCATTGTTATTTATTGATATGATATCTGAATTATTGTTTTCCGCCGAAACGGCAGAAATGCTAATGATCATGAAAAATATTAAGCATATAACTATTATCCTATTTTTCATTTTCAAAACAATTTCCTCCTCTCTCAATATAAAAATGTCTATAATATGTTTAAATATATCATAATCAATATTTAAATCTAATTGAAAATAGGGTTTTTTGAAAAATTTTTTAAAAAAAAAGAAAAAAATGTTATGTAAAATCAATTACATAACTAATGTTTTCTGCGTTTAAAAGTAATAACTCCTAAACTGATTAATACTAATTTCAAAGCAAACAACGGATTACCTGTAGCATTCTTATCATGTACCTTATGATACCTATGTTTTGTATGGTTAGTTGTATTATTCTTTGGATGAGTTATATTTCTATGCTTTTTAGTAACATTGGTTTTATTAG
>NZ_CAMVPN010000075.1 GCF_947169325.1 uncultured Methanobrevibacter sp.
TATAGCAGTACATCAAAATAAGCAACGTTTAATTAATGAAGGTATTGAGCAAGGTATTGAGCAAGGTATTGAGCAAGGTATTGAGCAAGGTGCCTTTGAACTGGCTTTGAAAATTAAAAGGGATCTTGGTTTGGAGAAAGCTATTGAACTTAGTGGGTTTTCTCGCCAGGAGTTAGAAAGTGAGAAATTAAATAGGTGATTTTTTTCACCTTTTCTTTTTTTTGGAGGGTGATTGATTTGTCTGCAACACGTATAGCAGTACATCAAAATAAGCAACGTTTAATTAATGAAGGTATTGAGCAAGGTGCCTTTGAAATGGCTTTGAAAATTAAAAGAAATTTTGGTTTGGAGAAAGCTCTTGAACTCAGTGATTTTTCCCGCCAGAAGCTTGAAAATGAGAAATTAAATAGGTGATTTTTTTCACCTTTTTCTTTTTTTTGGAGTGTGATTGATTTGTCAGCAACAGCTCTTGCAGTTCGTCAAAATAAGCAACGTTTAATTGAGCAAGGTATTGAGCAAGGTTATGAGATTGGTGCCTTTCAAATGGCTTTGAAGATTAAAAGAGATCTTGGTTTGGATGTGGCTGTTGAAATCAGCGGGTTTTCCCGCCAGGAACTTGAAAATGGGGAATTAGTCAGACTATTTCCTAAAGAAATTGATTAAGGAGAATCATCTCCTTTTATCTAATGTTTAAACTTATAATCAAGAGTTTTGTGGACCTCTTCAACAACTTTGTCTGCGAAAATATCCAAATCCTTTTCATCCTTTATTGGCTTTTCGTTGAAAATTCCTTGAATATCGTTTAAAAATAAGTTTAAATGTCCTTCAAGTTCCACATCATCGATATATACCGGAAGTATTAGGGATTGATTTTCAATCGCTGATCTCACTTCAGCGTTGACGATTGGAGAGTTGTTTGAGTTTTTGCTTAAAACTACAATGTTTGCACCATATCTGCTTCCATCCAAAACATTCTCATTCAATTGTTCACTCTAATCTCTTCCAGAATCTAAATCTCCGTCCCATTTTACTTGGAAATCATTTTGCCTTAATTTGCAAACCAGTTTTTTGGTGAAATCCATGTCCTTGTGGGAATAGATGACATTGACCCTTAGGCCTTTAGTGATGATGTCTGAAATCTCATCAATAGGTTTTCCGGATTCCAGATCCCATTCCCATATCTGGCTGTTTTTGCTGTTTCTTCTGTAGTTGCATTCCCTCTGGACATATGGGGATGTTCTTGAATTTTCGCTGACCGCATAGAGGAACCATTTCCTTGCATCGATTTCCCGTTTGATTAAATCGTTGAGCTCTTTGGGATGGTCATCCAGGCATTTCAGATAGAAGCACAGTGGCTCGTAGCCTTCCTCTTCCAGCTTATTTCTCAACTGCCTGATTTTGTCCTTGTCCTTGTGTGAGTGGGATATGAATAGAAATCCACCATCTTCGCATTGATCCATGTTTATCTCCTCACTTTCGCTGTCTTTTTGACTGTGTCCTTGCCGTAGGTTGCCTGATAGGTCACCTTCTTGCCGACCTTGAGCTTTTTAAGGACACTTGATTTGATGGTCACCTTGGCGATTCCTTTGGAGTTTGTTTTCGCCTTGTAGGTCTTGCCGTTGAACTTGAATGTCACTGTTTTCTTTTTAATAGGATTTTTGTTTTTGAGTGTTGCCTGAAGCACCAGCTTTTTGGCGGACTTTTTCACGCTCACGCTTTTGAGGGTCACGACATGCTTGACTGTTATTGTGCTCTGGGCATATACCAGATTGTTTTTCGCTTTAAGGGTGTATTTTCCAGGCTTAAGGCTACTCGGGATTTTAAATGTTATCTTTCCGTTGACTGGTTTGTATGTGTTTGTCTTTGAGTTGAATGTGATTGAAACGCTTGAAAGCTCATAGACAGTCAATGTGATGCTTTTGGATTCACCGCAATATAGATAAACAGTATTTGGGGCGATTATCTGGGGCTCGGCCTTGATTTCAAAAACCTTGCTGATTGTCCTTTTCGGATATGTGTCGTCTCCCGGATATGTGACAGTGACATTGTGCTTTCCGATTCCGGTTAATGTAACGCCGTTTGAAGAGTATGCGTATCTCTTAGCGTCGATGTAAAGCTCAACATCCTTTTTGACGTCCCATGGTGTTGTTACATACACTGCCTCGTTGCCGTAAAGCTCAACGTCAAGATAGTATGTGACATTTACGCTCTTCTCGACTTTAACAGGGCCTGCTCGAACCTCTATTTCATGGTCTTCAAAGGAAAGGGAGTCGATTGGATACTTGTAGTTTCTCTTTGAGGCGATTTGCTCTGAGTGCAGCTTCATGCCGTCGGCATATATTTCAAAATCCCCTTCAACTCCGTCAGCCAAAAAGATTTCAACATTCCTTGAGGCATATATTCCCTGAACCACGGTATCCGGAATGCTTATGATTGCAGGTGTTGCCCTGAAGCTGATGAGCTTGGAATAAGGATTGTAGTGCTTGTTTCCTATAAATTCGAATTTCAGGGTGTGGTTGCCCTCTGTGAGGTTGTAGTTGTAGTATCCTTCGATGTGCCTGAATTCAGTCCCTTTTTCAACGTCCTTTCCGTGATAGTCTATTGTATCGTTGTCGATGTAGATGTTGAATTCGTCCGCTTCACATTCGTCCGGTATGTTGTAGATGTACAGGTCATGCCTTTCGTTTGTAAGCACTTCATCGCCAATCTGGTCGTATAGAATATCAACGTCATCCATAGGGTTTGATGTGGCGTTGTCCTGTGCATTAACTGCGCCGAGAGTTAATGCGAGCAATAGAAAAGATATCAGTATCAGATGTTTCGCTTTCATGATTTTCCTCAAAAACTTGTTATGATATGATTTTTGTAAGTGAAAGCTATTAAAATTTGGGTGTTTGTGTTTAAAAAAAGAAAAGTAAAATAAGGATTTGTGGTCCTTATTTTTTGATTTTTGCTGTCTTTTTGACAGTGTCTTTTAGGTATGTTGCCTGGTAGGTCACCTTCTTGCCCACTTTAAGTTTTTTAAGGACTGTTGATTTTATTGTTACCTTTGCAACTCCTTTTTTATTGGTTTTTGCAGTGTAGGTTTTGCCGTTGAACTTGAAGGTAATCTTTTTGTTTTTGAGGTATTTCTTGTTGACCTTAGCTAATGTCGCCTGAAGCACCAGCTTTTTAGCAGACCTTTTTACTGTGACTGATTTGAGGGTTACCAGGTGTTTTACTGTCAGTGTTTTTGTTGTGCTTGCTCCCAGTGCAGTTGCAGTTATCTTGTAGCTTCCCGGCACGTTGGTTACCTTGTATGTTGCCACTCCTTTGGTGTCTGTGTTTGCCTTTCCGACCTGTTTTTTGCCTATCTTAAAGATCACTTCCGCTCCTTTGACAGGGTTGCCTTCACGGTCATAGACTGTCACTGAGTATTTCTGGCCTGCAGTGTATAGTGCGTTTGTGTTTTTAGCGCTTATTTTTGGATTTTTGAGTTCGATTTCCATTGTAAATCCTTCATAGATGTCGTCCCCAGAGTATACGAATGTGATGTCGTAGTTTCCATCCTTATATGCGGACAGGTCGATTATTGCAATTCCGTTCACGATTTCAACAATCATCACTTCCGCACCGTTTACAAAGACCTTCACGACACCTGTTGCGTTTTCTCCAACCTGCATGATAACTGTGTTGTTGTTTTTGACTTCTGTGTCCTGACTGGATGTCTTTGGGCAGAGGTACATTTCATATTCCACAGGAAGATATTGCTTTGTGCTCTCATCAAAGTAGTTCAGGACGTTTGCGTCAAACAATGACCTCTCATAGGCGAATGTCACAGTATGGTTTCTTGCGGTGAGCTTGGATGTGGAGATTGTGCAGTTGACGATGCCCTCGTCGATGTCTGCAACTGCAAATGTATCTCCGTCGATTTTGATTACCAGGATGTCGGTAATGTTCTTGTCAAATTCCATTTCAACTCTTCCATTTTCACCGACACTGACGTTCTGTTCGATGCTTACTTTTGGCCCGACAGTAAATGTTTTATTTGCGGATTGGGATTGTGTGTAATTGGCATCGCCTTTGAATTTGGCCATGATGGAATAGGTGCCTATTTCATTTGGAACGTGAACATATTTCACGCCGGAATTTACGGTTTCGATTAAAATGCCGTTGATGAACACATCAACGCTGCCGTTGACGTTTGTTTCGTTCAAGACATCTGCAATGATGGAAATCTTCTCTCCAATGCTTAGATGAGTTGCATTGACTGACAGTATTGTTCTGGTCTCAAATTTGGTGTCATTGATTGTATTTACAGGTTCTCCATTTATAGTACAATTGGAGAGGGTTCCTCTAAAGATAACTGTTTCTAAAGAAGTAGAGTTATTAATATCAAATCCGGAATTTGAAATAGAAAACTTACAATTTGTCACACTGCCCTCACTACCGAAGTAAACTGCACCACCATAACGGGAAGCAGTGTTGTTTATAAAATTAGAATTTGCCACATTGCCATTACTAGTTACAGTACCAATACCGCCGAAGCAAACTGCGCCACCATCAGCAGAAGCTTGGTTATTAGTAAAATTACAATTTGTTACTTTACCACCATTCCTGAAGTAAACTGCACCACCACTGCTCCAACCACCAGTTGCTTTGTTATTAATAAAATTACAATTTGTCACATTACCTGCATTATATAAGTAAACTGCACCACCATCACCATTTGCGGCGTTGTTGGTAAAATTACAATTTGTTACTTTACCATCATCCCTGGAGTAAACTGCACCACCACCAAAACGAGCAGAGTTATTAGTAAGATTACAATTTGTCACATTACCAGAATACATCTTAATAGCGCCACCATAACCGGCAGAGTTGTTAGTAAAACTACAATTTGTCACATTACATGCCCACTCAAAGGCAATAGCTCCACCGTACTCGGATGCTGTGTTGTTAGTAAAATTACAATTTGCCACAATACTATCGCCCAATAAGTAAACTGCACCACCATTACCATTAGTTGCAGTGTTGTTAATAAAATTGCAATTTGTCACACTACCAAAACCCATCAAGAAAGCACCACAAGTTGCGGCTTTGTTATTGATAAAATTACAATTTGTTACATGGCTTTCAGTACTTTGGAAGAAGTAAAATGCACCACCATTACCATTATCGGTTACTTTGTTGTCATAAAAATTACAGTTTGTCACGCTGCCAAAACTATTGAAGTAAACTGCACCGCCATTACTGGAAGCAGTGTTGTTAGTGAAATTACAGTTTGTCACATTACCATTACCTGTGAAGTAAACTGCACCACCAGACTCGGATGCGGAGTTATTGGTAAAGTTACAATTTGTTATAGTGCCAGTGTTGCCGAAGTAAACTGCACCACCATTACTGGAAGCAGTGTTATTGGTAAAATTACAATTTGTTACAGTAGCAGTGCAGGTCTCATGTACATATATGGCACCGCCATCCTGTTTAGCAGAGTTTTTAATAAAATTACAATTTACTGCCTTAGCAGTTGAAGAATGATCGAGATAGATAGCGCCGCCGAATACAGTTGCAGTGTTGTTAGTAAAATTACAATCTATCAGACTGCCGGATGAATCGTCAGTGAAATAGACAGCACCGCCCATACCATAATCGCCAGTTGCTTTGTTATCAGTAAAGCTACAGTTTGTAAAATTGCCTTCATCATGGATGGCAACTGCACCGCCCTTATCAGGAGCAGTGTTGTTAGCAAAATTACAATTTGTTACAGTACCTGAATACATCCAGATGGCGCCGCCCTCAAAAGAAACATAATTATTAGCAAAATTACAATCTGTTACAGTGCCTGAAGACATCCAGATAGCACCGCCCATACTATAATAACCATTTGCTTTGTTATCATTGAAATTACAGTTTGTCACATTACCATTACCTGTGAAGTAGACTGCACCACCATATCCATCTGAATAACCATTTTTAAAAACAATGTTTTTTAAAGTTACATTCTCTGCAGTAATTTCAAATATTCTGGATAATTCATTTCCATCGAGAGTGTGGCCTGCACCATCAATTGTAATGTTTTTGGAAATAATAATATGGTTTCCATTGCTGTAGTAGTCATGACCAATTATTAATGTGTCTGTAGAGTTATTGATTAGGGATTGTAAATATTCAAAAGAGGTTACAGAAATTCCATTGACAGTACAATTGGAAATGACTCCTCCCCTAATTGGAATATTAAAATCATCATTGTAGTCGCTTTCAAATTTACAATTTGATATGACTTGATTTTCATTCCAAATATCAACAACTCCTCCGCTGTTACTATAAGGATGGTTTCCATAATAACAATTCACAAAACTGCAATTGGAAATGTAACCTCCATCATCAAACCAGATGATGGCGCCAGCTTCACCTGTAGGAGAATTACAATTCACAAAACTGCAACCCTCTACATAAGCCGAATCACACATTATTGCACCTGCACTACTGCCCGAACAATTTGTAAAAGTGCAGTTTAAAGCAGATCCATTGTCACTTCTATAAGTAATCGCACCGCTTCCCCAAATTGAAGAACAATTAATGAAACTGCAATTATAAACCTGGCCATTAGCAGCTTTAAAATACCATTCAATAGCTCCCGCACCATAATAAGTAACGAAGCAGTTCTCAAAAATACAGCCCGCAACAGAACCATTAGCACCGGCCCACATTATAGCGCCAGTATCATAAGCATGACAATTCATAAAATGGCTATTTAAAACAGAACCATTAGCGCCCTCCCATTGAATGGCGCCACCACCATCCTCAGAAGCAGAGCAATTGTCAAAACTGCAATTTAAAACAGTCCCATTAGTGCCTTCCCAACGAATAGCGCCACCATCATAATAACTGGAAGAAGTGGAATTCCCATTTATAAAATTGATGTTCTTTATAACAACATTTGAAGATGTAACATAAAATATTCTTGAAGCGCAATTTGCATCAAAAGTTGCATTGTTTCCATCAATTGTAACTTCCTTATTGACTAAAATATTTGTTCCGCTTCCCAAATAGTCTTTAGAAAGTACAATTGTATCTCCATCACTGGCTCCATTAATCATTGTTTGAACTTCACTAAAAGAGCCTTCACCTGTTGCAAGTATATCATCATTGGCTGATGATTGGAAAATTGCATTATCGCTTCCATTAACTTCCGAAGATGCCATATCAATACCAATTGCATCATTGGAAGTTTCATTAATATCAGCCGCACTGGCCGCACTTACTGTTAAAATTACTAATAAAAAAGATATTAGCAGCACATGTTTAAACTTCATAATTTCAACCCGATTCGTGAATATATAATAATAATTTTTGCAAAAAGAGTATTTAACATTTGATATTCGGTCGGTATTTAAAAAAGAAAAGTAAAATAAGGATTTGTTGTCCTTATTTTTTGATTTTCACGGTCTTTTTGACGGTGTCTTTTAGGTATGTTGCCTGGTAGGTCACCTTCTTGCCGGCTTTTAGTTTTTTAAGCACTGTGGATTTTATGGTTACCTTTGCGACTCCTTTCTTGTTGGTTTTTGCTGTGTATTTTTTGCCGTTGAACTTGAAGGTAATCTTCTTGTTTTTGAGGTATTTCTTGTTGACCTTGCTTAAAGTCGCTGTTAAAATCAGCTTTTTGGCAGACCTTTTGACAGTAACTGTCTTTAGGCTGACCAGGTGTTTTACGGTCAGCTTTTTGGTGGCGCTTGCTCCAAGTGCGGTTGCAGCTATGCTGTAGGTTCCCGGAACGTTTCCCACCTTATAAGTTGCTACACCTTTGGCGGTTGTCTTTGCCTTTCCCACCTGCTTGTTTTTGATTTTAAAGATCACTTCCACTCCTCCTGCAGGATTGCCTTCACGGTCATAGACTGTCACTGAGTATTTCTGGCCTGCAGTATAAAGCACGCTTGTGTCCTTTGCGGTGATTTTTGCATTCTTGAGTTTAAGTTCCCTTGTAAATCCTTCATAGACATCGTCACCGGAGTATACGAATGTGATGTCATAGTCTCCGTCCTTGTATGCTGAAAGGTCAATTCTTGCAATTCCGTTTATGATTTCAACAATCATCACTCTTTTGCCGTTTACAAATACCTCAACGACACCTGTTGCGTTTTCGCCGAATTCCATAATGATTGTATTCTCATTGTCCGGCTTAAGTTCTGTGGAACTGTTCATCTTGATTGGGGAGAGATACATTTCATATTCCACAGGCAGATACTTGTTCCCGTCAAGGTAGTTGAGGACATTGGCATCAAAGAGGTCTCCTTCATATGCGAATGTCACTGTATGGTTTCTTGCAGCGAGCTTGACAGTTGAAATTGTGCAGTTCACGGATCCGTTTTCAATATCTGCAATTGCAAATGATTTGCCGTCGATTTTGATTACTATTGTGTCTGTGATGTTGTTTTCAAACTGCATTATTATTCTTGCATCCTCTTTAACGGTGACGTTCTGGGAAATGCTTACCTTAGGCCTTACTGTGAATGTCCTGTTCTTTGAGGCTGCACTGTATTTCGAATCGCCTGAGTATTGGACATTGACGGTGTATACTGCACTTGTCAGACCTGAAAATGAATATGATGCAACGCCGTTAGCTATCTGTGAGCTGACAGTCCTGCCTGACAGTGTGAATGTGACGTTTCCTTCTGCATCACTTGGAAGTGTCGCACTTATGACTTCTGTTTCACCTAAGGTAATGTCGCCTGCTGACACGCTGATTTCAGGAGTGTCTTTGGATACTGTGAATGCTGCTGAGGCAGTTGATTGGAGGAAATCCTCATCGCCAGGATATGTGACTGTAATCTTGTAGCTGCCCGGTTTTAAGTCCTCAAGGACATGCTCAGCCTTTCCGCTGATGATTGCCACTGAAACGTTTGAGAATGTTGCATTGTCCTTTAATGTAGTGATTGTCACGCTTCCGGTAGCGTTGTTGTTGATTGTAACTGATATTGTGGCTGTTTTGCCTTCGCTTATAACAGAAACGCTTAAATCCGCATCATCCCTGCTGCTGATTATTTCATCTTTAAGAATCTGTCTTGTGAATGGAGCGTACTTGTCGTCCCCGCTGTAGGTGATGAGGATGTCCTCATCGCTGTTCAGGTTCAGCTCATGAAGGTTTGCCCTTCCGTTTGAAAGCGCCATCATGTAGCAGTCGTTTCCTGCCGCAACGATGATGTTTCCTGTAGCGTCTTCATTCAATTGTATGATGTATCTGTCTGATGACTCTGAAAGCTGAACTTTGGATTCATGTTTTTTAACGGTAATACTCGGTCGTTCTCCCCAATTCTGCGCATAATCGTTATAGATATATTTTTGTCCACCATATATGTATGTATAACTTAAATCGCGATAATGGTCTCCTGCAGATAGATTTGAGAGTGGTATTGTAGCAACTCCGTTCTCGAATGTTGTTGTCATTCCAAACGCTGTTAAGTTCCCTATTGCATCGCTTGCGATTTTCATCATGAAGTACTCATCATCCCCAACGGTGAGTTCTCTAGGATATGTCATGTTATATGTTACATATACTTCCGCTATCTTTTCATAGAGATGGTATTTCGCATCATCAAATCGGATGTAGAAATTATTTTCTCGGAATGTGAAGTTTTCTATAGATACTGTCGCTTTTCCGGCCGCCACATCTGACTGGCCGAGCATTGTGGAGCTTTCGCCTTTCACTTTATAGAGATAAAGTATTCCATTGGCATCGCTTGGCAGTTCAATGTCCAGGGTTATGTTTTCCTCGCCTCCGTAGGTGAAATCTTTGCTGTAGCGCTTGACTTCTCCGTTTATGAGGGGTGCGACTAGGATATTGAATGTACGGTAATCTGCTTCTTCCCATTCTTCTGCATTATCATCGTTGAATCTTGTGAATATCTCATGTTCTCCAAAGCTCAGGTTTGTCAATGTGATGTTTGCCTTTCCATTTGTAAGGTTCACTGTCACGTTGAATCCGGTATTTATGTCTCGAACATATAGCGTTCCGGTTTTGTTTTGAGGGTAATCTGCACTGACGACAATGTCCTCGCCATATTTTAGATACTCGTTATTGATTGAGATTCCATGCTTTTCAACCACTGAAAATGAGGCGCATTCTTCGCTCAGTTCAGGATATTCATCACCGTCATATCTTACACTAATATTGTACTTTCCTATTTCAAGACCTGAAACGTTCAGTTTGGCTTCACCGTTCACGATTGGGATTACATAGTCCTTATCCACATTAACGATCAGATTTCCTGTCACTTCTTTATTTACATTGAATGTCAGTGTCAGATTATCTCCGGCGCTGATTTCACTTTCAGAATCAGTATTAGTATTCCATCCGATATCATAAACCGCATTGATGCTTTTTTTCATTGATTTTCTGATGTCTCCGGCAGTATAAATCAGCTCGACATCATGCTTTCCACGGGTGAAATTGAATGTAATATCGTTCGAATTCTGAGTTTTTTTAATAAAATCCATTTTTACTACTTTGCCGTCCACAACAAGGGTATAATATCCATCACTGTAACAGGTATCGATATCGGCAATGCTGTAGATGTGGTCGTAGTTGGAAATGGTATACTCGTTATCCTGGATGCTCATGATCACGTCAACTATTTCAAATGTGCAGGTGGCATTTGCCGGATTGTAATTGTTGTCTCCAAGATATTCGAACTTGAGGGTGTGGTTTCCAACATCAAGGAATGACAAATTAAATGTATTGTCAATATAGGTACCCCCCCATGAATCGATTGTTATGTTTGTCCTTTTAAGGAACTCGCCGTCCACATATACATTGATGTCTCCTGTGGCGTCACTAGGCATTCCTTCTAAATCAAAATATGAATAGCTGCGGCCTTTGATTGTTGGGCCGTATGATGAAATGCTAAGATTAACGTCCGGACTGTTGCCTGATAGCTTAATGATGTCATAAGAGGTACGGTATGTGAAATCTTCATTATCAAAATACACATGCACGCTCAAAGTTTTATATATTTCGGTTCCGAAACCATCTTCAGCACTTTCAAGGTTAAAGAGTTCAATGCTTCCGAATCCGTTGGTCACATTGACGCTGCGTGTTTCCTCGTTTTCATATTCTCCGATGGTCAATGTCAAAACGCCGCTGTACTCTTCAGGCATTGTTATTGTCAAATTGCCGGGTTTAGTGCCGTATATGGGGTTTACTTTGATTATTGGATTTACGTCAACATATGAAGTGAAATAACTGAATCCTCCTTCCACATCAATGACTTTTCCCAAACTGGCATTGTAGTCGCTTCCGGTATAGTTTGCATAAATGTCGGTGCGTCCCATCTTCAAACTGTCCAATGTTATGTTTGCAAATCCGTTTATCACAGGAGCTGATGCAATGAACTTGTATCTTAGAAGTTCAAAGTCACCAAGGAGGGCTTCATAAACACTCAGATTGCCCTTTGCATCGGAAGGCATGTTTATGCAGACGTAAGCGGTTTCATTGTAGGCAATTGAATCGGACCCCAGTCTGATTTTAATCTCAAGGGGGATGTCCATTGAAATGGTTTCTGAAGGGTAATCGTCTCCTACATAACTGAATTCAAGAGTGTTGTTTCCAAGGTTAAATTTACTTGGCTCTATTGATAGGACATAGCCCTGGCTTTCAAGTTCAGAGGCACTGATTGTGTACTGTTTGCCGTTAATCTTATATATTATGTTTCCTTCTGCAAAATTGGGGATTACTATTCGGATTTCAAGGTTTTCATCGTATCCGAGAATGTATTTTTCTTCACTCTCTTTCATGTTAATTGCATCAAATCCCCAGTTTCCTGTGAATGTATATGTTTCGTTGAATCCTTCAAAGGTGTCGTCGCCTGAATACACCACATTGACTGTGTAGTTCTTATAGGTCAGTTTTGGCAGGCCCAATTTGCTTGCTGAATAGTCTACTTCTTCGTATTCATAAACGTTTTCGTTTGCATACATTGTGCCGTCAATGAATATGGAAAGCCTTCCGTTTTGCCCGCAGGTGTAGAACACATAACTGATTAATGTTCCATCAGGGTCAGTTATGTCATATCTTTCTTTAACGCTAATGTGATAACTGAGTTCTTCAGGGTCTTCTTCATAATATCCGGGGTCATCTTCTGGATCGTCTTCCGGGTCTTCTTCAGGGTCATCTTCCGGATCACCATAATTTAAATCGTTTTCATCATCACCAATTGTATTGGTGTCGTCTACGCTCAATTCAAGATCTTGCGTTTCATCAACTGTCAGATTGTCAGGTAGAATATTGTCGGATGCACTGGCAGCTCCAATTGTTAAAATCACTAATAAAATCGATATTAGTATGATGTGTTTAATCTTCATAATTTCAACTCTAAGCTTTATATGGTATTATTTTTGTATGAGAAAGGTATTTATAATTT
>NZ_CAMVPN010000076.1 GCF_947169325.1 uncultured Methanobrevibacter sp.
CAATATATTTTTTGGTTTGCGAATCCCCGCCCTCTACAGGGCGGGGAGGTTCAAAGTAATATTGATCGCAGTAGTTATTTCTCTAGTTTATCCAAATTCATTTAAATGGGTTTTAAGTAACTATAACGGCATCAACATTATCAATTTACTTTTAAGTATTGTTCTATTTACAATGGGAACCACATTGAAAGTGGATGACTTTATTAATGTGTTCAAAAATCCTAAGGCAATTACAGTTGGAATTTCTGCACAATATATCATAATGCCTCTTATGGCATTAACTCTTGCAAGCGCATTTTCTCTTGATACTGCTTTGACAGCTGGACTCATTCTTGTTGGAACTGTTCCTGGAGGAACTGCATCTGATGTTATTACTTTTCTTGCAAAGGGAGATGTGGCATTGTCTGTTTCTTTGACTGCAGTTTCTACTGTGATTTCACCAATATTAACTCCAATAATCACGTTATTGTTAATAGGAAATCAAATTCAATTCAATCCGGTTGATATGTTCATTTCAATTATTGAAATAGTGATTGTCCCAATTATTATAGGTTTGATTCTGAATTACAAATTCCCTAACTTTTGTGAAAAATTAAAAGATTATTTGCCTACAATATCATCAATTGTGATTTGTTTAATTGTTGCAGGAGTGATTGGAGCAAATAAACAAGCTATTTTAACTTCATCTGTAATAATACTCATTGTTATTACCTTACAATATTTCCTTGCAATGTTACTTGGATTTGTAATTGGATATCTTGCAGGAATGGACAGAAAACAGATAATTACAGTAGCTATTGAATTGGCATTTCAAAATTCGGGTTTGTCAACCAGCCTTGCAAAAACCCATTTTCCAAACTTGTCCCAGGCAACAGTTCCCGGAGCGCTTTATTCTGTCTTTCAGAATTTTGTAGGGTCAATTCTTGCATATGTATTCAGAAAATATCAGTCCTAAAACATGAATGTCTATATATTATTTTAAATATACATATATTATTATGAATATTTCAGATTTATTTTCGGATGAAAATGTTAATGTGGGCAGGCAAGTCGAGTTGGATATTGCCAAGGCATTGGCAATTATCTTCATTATTTTTTTGCATACTCTCATGGTTGTTCAGGGGTATAATGCCGGTGTGAGCCCTACCTATAATTTTGTGATTGGTAATGTGTTGGGAAGGCCCTATGCTGCAGTTATCTTCATGTTCTGTATGGGAGTTGGTGTGGTATACTCAAGGCACAGTCAATGGGACACCATGATTAAAAGGGGTGTGAAATTATACTTTTAGGTGTTCTGGTGAATGTTTTTGAGTTTTTCATACCTCATTTTCTTGCCGGATCTCTTGGTATCGATACCAGTCCTTTTCCTCTAGCGGGAGGATTATTGCTCTTTTGTGTTGATGTTCTGGCATTTGCAGGCATGGCTTTTGTTTTGATGGGAATTCTAAAGAAGTTTGAACTTTCAAATAAGAAGCTAGTTGTTGTTGCGGTTGTGCTGTCCATTATAGGGACATTTTTAAGGGGCATTGATTTTGGCGTTCCAGTTTTGAATTTATTTTTCGCACACTTTATTGGAGCAAAGGGTGGTTTTGGTGCTTTTCCTTTATTCAATTGGTTCATTTTCCCAATTGCAGGATGCATTTTGGGACAATACTTCATCAGAGCTAAGAATAAAAGTGAATTCTTTAAGTTTTGGCCAATTTTAATGATTGTTTCTTTAATATACTTTTTTGTTTCCTCAAAGTTATGGGGAGGAGTCTTTTCAGAGGATATTTCAACTTCAAATCATTTGAATAGTGTAGATGTTGATGAAGATGATGTTGCCTGTGTTTTATATACAAGCGGCACTACAGGCATTCCAAAAGGCGTGTTAGTTACCAGAAAAGCAATAAGCAACTTTGCATCATGGTATGTGGATGAAACCTGTTTCACTTCCAGTGATGTTTATGGTATGCACTGCTCTTATGTGTTTGACATGCATACGTTAGCATTATACCCTCCAGTCATTAGTGGAGGTTCATTATATGTTGTTCCGGAAGACATAAGGTATGATTTGAAAGCATTAAATGATTATTATGTTGAACATGGATGTACTCATACATTCATTACAACCCATGTGGGCAAGTTGTTTGCAGAAAGAGGCATGAAAACCACTATCAAATTTTTATGTTTTGCTGGAATGAAGCTTGGTGAGTTGAATGCACAGGATTCCATCGGCCCATTTGAATCATATGGTCCTTCAGAAAACCTGGCAATATCGACAAGCATATTTGCAAACAGGCGTATTCACCACTCAAGCATAGGAAGATTCATCAGCAATGTCAAAGGATATGTGCTTGACAATGAGCTTCGCCGTGTGCCTTTAGGTGCTGTGGGTGAATTATATTTGTCAGGATATCAATTGACTCCAGGCTATTTGAATCGAAGCGAAGAAAATAACAAGTCATTTTTTGATAATCCATTTGATGATGAAGAGGGTTATGGTTGGATTTATGCTACAGGAGACATGGTTAGATTCTTAGCGGACGGCACCTCGGGAATTGTTGGTCGTCGAGACAGCCAAGTTAAAATCAGAGGAAACCGTGTAGAGCTTACTGAAGTTGAATCAGCAATAAGGAGCATGGACGATATCGAAGATGTTACAGTGCAGACCATTGCAAATGATGGAAACAATGAACTAGTTGCATATATCGTATTATCTGAAGACTTTAGAGGAAATGATTTGACCAATTATGTTCGGGAATATGTCTCTAAACATAAACCTGAATATATGGTTCCATCCTTTGTGATTGGTTTGGATGAAATTCCTTTGAATGTCAATGGCAAAGTTGACAAGCGTGCCTTGCCAGATGTTGATTTAAGTAATTTACATGCAGAGTATGTTGCTCCGAGAGACGAAAATGAAAAGGCAATTGTTGAGGCCTTTGAAAAGGCATTGGGATTGGAAAATGTTAGTATTTATGATGATTTTATTCGTTTGGGTGGGGATTCATTAACTGCAATCAATCTGTTGTCTTATATTGGGGCCAATGAAGTTACCATGGCGGATATTTTTGCTTTCCGTACTCCTGAAGCAATTGCAAAGAATATGCCTGATTTATCTTTTGATTTGGATCTTTATACTTTGGAAAGTGGTTGTCCATTGAATTCAGCACAGATTAACGTATTAGCCGATGTGACAGTTTATAATAAAAGGAACGCTTATCACATACCAGGATATATTCCTATTCCTAAGGAATATGGTCTTGAAAAGATACGTAATTCATTGGATAAGTTTTTAGATGTTCATCCTATTTTGAGCATGCGCTTAAGTGATATTTATGAAGTGAATGCTGATGCTGATGTAAGTTACTTGGATGTGCTTAACGATTTAATAACAACAGCCAAAAAATTCGGAATAAAAGATATTGCGGATCTAATCAGAACTTATGGATTAAATGTCGGCGGTCTTTATAATATGCTTAGAACAATTATAATGTTGTTTAAAGGAGAATATCCTTATCTGATAAAAGGGGATAAACCTCCGATTTCAGTGAAATCAAATGCTGATAAGGATGTTATCATAAATTTCTTTGGTGAAAGTTTCGATATTTATAGTAAGTTGTCCAAGTTCATGATTGTTGAATTGGAAGATTCATATTATTTATTATATCTGATTCATCACCTTATCTTTGATGCCACTTCGGCAGGAGTATTTGCACATGATTTCAAGACTCTTCTTGATGGAGGCAGTCTTGAGTTAGACGATACTTTCTTGAAAGCCTCGGCTTTAACACATCAAATAAAAAACACTGAAAAATTCGATGAGGCAGCTGAATTTTATGAGCCGATACTATCTGATATTGATGATGTCGGTATTTTGGTTGAAGACAATTCATCTGGAGGGTACTCTACATCATCATATGATTTGGAATTTGATAAAGTTGCATTTAAATCATTTTTAAATAATGTGGGAATTAGTGAAAATGTGCTGTTCACCAGTGTATTTGCATATGCGCTATCCCAATTTGTTGATGGTGATAAAGTCTTGTTTACAATGATTGAAAATGGGCGTGATAGATTCAACGGAAATTTCATAGGAATGATCTCCAATGTAATGCCGTTGCTTGCAGACTGTACAGACAGAAGCATTGATTTGTTCATGAAAGATATGGCCGATGCAGTCTATGGAATTTCAAGGCATAGCTATTATCCGATTCTGTTGCTTTATCAGAAGTATAATTTTGAGGTTAACACCCTATTCCAGTTTGTACCGAATTGGATTGCAGATGACTTTGGTAATGTTGAGAGTATTGGGGATATTGACCCTGAGGAGATTGTGAGCAATATCCTAAATTCCTATGATGATAGCATAACTGAATTCCTCGTTGAAATTTACCAATACGGCGAAAATTACAGATTAATAATCACAAATTCAAATAAATATTCCAATAAGATGATTGAAGATTTCAAAGATACTTATATATCAATATTATCAAATATTATTAACATAGACATACATTTCAATTTAAGCACTGTTTTAAAATAGTTTTGAGAATTATAAGGTGAAAAAATGCTTGCAAAAAAGATGATAAGAGATATAATGAAACACAAAACCCAATTTCTGTCCATATTTTTAATGGCATTTTTAGGGATGTTTCTTTTTGCAGGCATCGGAAGTGAATGTGTAGGTCTTGAGGTCAATGTAGGCAATTTTTACGAAGATACGAACTTGGCCGATGGCTGGATTTATTCACCTTACTTGAATGATTTGTTTTTGGAGCAGGTAAACATTTTAGGCCCAACTACTCAGATGGAAAGGCAGTTGGTGGTTGATTCTACAGCGGACTTTGAAAACAACCCTGAAATAATGCTGCATTTTGTTGAAAACAATACGATATCCAAGTTCTATTTAATTGAAGGTGAACCTTTAGACATTAATGATTCCAATGGTGTATGGCTTGACAAGGGTTTTGCTGATGCCAATGGCCTTGAAGTTGGAGATAACATCAGTTTTGAATCTGAGGGTTATGAAATCGAAAAAGAAATTAGGGGTTTGGGATATTCGCCAGAATATGTTTACCAGGTGTCATCATTTTCATTAAGCCCGGAGCATAACAAATTCGGCTTTGCCTACTTGTCCTATAAGGCATTTCCAGAGGATACGGTTCCTTATAATGTATTGAATGTTAAGTTTGATGGTGATGGAGAAACTTTTGGGAAATTAGTGGATTATCGTTTGAATGGCTATTACAATTCATTTGTGGACAGGTCAAATCATCCAAGCGTCAATCAATTTTCACAGGAAATTACAAAACACAAAATGATGGCGGACATTTTTCCAGTAGTATTCATTATAATTTCAATGCTAATCCTTTTAACAACAATGACAAGGATAATAGCACATCAACGCAATCAAATAGGCATATTAAAAGCCAGTGGATTTAGAAACAAAACATTGACACTGCATTATGTATCATATGGCTTTTGGATTGTTCTGATTGGATCGTTTTTGGGTTTGATTTTAGGGCCAATGATATTGCCTCAGCTCTTTTACCCGTCAATGATTAGGTCATATCAACTTCCGATATGGAGTCCTGCATGGAGCATGAATTTTGCATTTGTTATGGTGTTAATAGTCCTGTTTTCGCTTTCAGTTTCATACTTCACCGTTTCAAGCATTTCAAATGAAAAGCCATCAGATGCAATAAGGCCAAAAGCACCTAAGGTATCCACTTCAGGATTCATTGAAAAACTAAAGATTTGGAGGAGATTGTCATTTAATGTCCGATGGAATTACCGGGATGCTAAAAGAAATAAGTTACGGGGATTGATGACTATCATAGGAGTTATGGGTTGCAGTGCACTTTTGGTTGGCGCATTCGGATTGTATGATGGATTAAATGATGTAAAAGAATGGGAATACAATCAGATTAACCATTATGACTCAAAACTTGTGATTGAGGGAGATGCTTTAACATCACAAATTGACAATGTGGCTGGTGAAGTAAATGGCAGTAAAATAATGGAAGGAAGCGTTGAAATTGAATCTGACACCCTGAAAAAATCGGGTTCGCTTCTTGTTTTAGATGATACTCCTTTAATAACGCCAACCGATGATGATTGGAATAAAATGGAACTTAAAGATGATGAAGTTTCAATTTCACATAAGATGGCTGACATGCTGGGGATAGGTGTTGGCGATACGGTTAAATGGCATATTATGGGCTCAAATAAATGGGTTAAAACAAAAATCGATAGAATCCATGCAGATCCAATATCACAAGGAATTATTATGTCTCCTGATAAATTGGAGAAATTGGGTTTGAATTACACTCCTACAAGCATCATAACCTCTGAACATGTGAATAAAACATTTGAAGGAATTAAAACAATCAATTCAATAGATGACATTGAAGATAACTGGGACAATATAACTGAGACAATGTGGCTTATAATTTACGTGCTGACATTCTTTGCTTGCGTTTTAGCAATCGTTGTATTGTATAATCTGGGATTGCTGTCATTTACTGAAATTGAAAGGGAAATTTCAACCCTTAAGGTATTTGGATTCAAAAGCAATGACTTAAGAAGGTTGCTATTGACACAGAACCTGTTCTTTACTGTTATCGGATTTATATTGGGAATACCTTTAGGTTTATACATTCTGGGATTGATGTGGCAGTCTTCAGGAGATGCGTTTTACTTAATTCCTTCATTAACTGTTACAAATGTTTTATTGACTGCTGCAATAATATTTACATTGTCAATTGTCGTGAACCTGATGTTTTCAAGCAAAATCAAGAAATTGAATATTGTCGAATCCCTAAAAAGCATTGAATAGTTAATGAGATATGGGAATTCGCAAATGTAATGGATTAATATCATTTGTTAATAATCGTTCGATTAATCACTAATCAATGAAAAGCATATAAATTATAATCTATAAAATGTTTTAATGTAAGCACTGTTGATAAATTAGGGAGATTTGTGTTATGAAGATAGCGTATTTTACTTATGATAATGAAAAGCTTTTTGAAATCAGGGTTAAAAGACTAGAATCGATAGAGGATGAATACGTTATAAATGATGTTCCTCAAATGAAAGAGGAATATATAGAGTTTCTAAGTAATATGGGCGAAGAGATTTTTGTTTTATTGCCATACAATGACGGTGAAGATTTTTATCTGAAATACTTTAATCATTTAGAATATTTCACGGAGGGGGACAATAACTTCAGGATTGGTTCATTGGTATCCCATACGGTTGGGCGTGAAGATGAAGAAAACCATTATGTGAAAATGTTTCAGGAAGTGTATAGGACTGGTGAAAAGAAGTCTGGAATAGTCAAATATATGAATGATGATGGAAAATTATTGAAATATCTTGATTTTCGTGTCTTTAGGATGGGGGATGCGGTTGTAACAATTAATGAAGACAAGACTGAAGTTAAAAGGTATAGGGACAACACATTAAATGATGAAAAATTGGGTGTTGCTATATTGCAGGGAGGTAAATTTGTTGAATTGAATGAAAACTATGCGAGATATGTTCATAAAACAAGAGACCAAATGTTGGGTTCCGAATATAGTCTTAATGGTATGTCACCTGAGGCTCGCGAACGGGTTAAAAAAGAAATTAAACTTCTCTCACAGCAGAAAAAAGTTTCATATAAGGTTCCTCTCACATCATATAATGATGATGGCAGTATAAGATTTTTCTTAAATGCAGAAGGCTCATACATTACCTATGACAATAGACCTGCAGTTCTGATAAAAATTAAGGATTTGACACAGCAGGAAATAGCTAAAAATAGGATAGAATCCAGTAGGGATTCAAAGACTCAGCTGAAAGATTCTTTTGAAAGTTTAGCCAAACATTCAAAAACAATCATATCCTACGGAATATACCCTGATAAATTCGTTGTTTCCGATAACTTCTATGATGTCATTGAGGATGAAAGCAGATCATTTCCATTCAATACGCAGACCGTAAGAGAGTTCATGCTGGGCGAAGATTTGCAGCTGTATGATTCAATGATAGATTCACTTAGTCCTGTAAATTCCGAAGTGGAATTCACAACAAGTATAATGACACTGAAGCTTAATATCAGATATATTAGACATTATATTAAACGTATTTATGATTCAAAAGGTAATGCTCAAGGTTATGTTTCATCACACCAGGACATTACAGAAGAAGCGGCATATGCCAATGCGCTGAAAAAACAGATAATCGAAAAGAATGAAATTATCAAGAACAAGGATGTCCAAATCAAGGAAGCTCATCATAACATAAAAAACAGCTTAAACATTCTGCTGTCACTCATACGCATGGAAGAGCATACTCATATTCCTCTTAAGGAAATTATTGATGATACCAAATCACATCTCAAATCAGTCAGTGTGATGCATGAGAAGATATATCAATCAGAAAATTTAGCTGACATAGAATTAAAAGGATATATCGATTCAATTGTTGAATCGCTATTTGATATCTACTCATCAAAAATACAGTACATATCAAAAGTGGACGATATAAAATTAAATTCCAAACAGGCAAAATCGCTTGGTTTAATAATTAATGAACTGATAAACAACACTGTAAAATATGCATTCCCTGACGGCACTCAGGGTAAAGTGGAAATAAGAATCGGACGGATTGACAAGAAAATTGAAGTTGAATACCGTGACAGTGGTGTTGGAATACCTGATAGTGTTGATTTTGACAATCCCACCAGTTTGGGTTTGACAGTTATCCATAACCTCACAAAACAGATTGATGGTGAGATAGGATACACCTATGACGACGGGGCATGTATAAAAATAGTATTTACTGAGAGAGAATCATTCTAGGTGACATTAACGGTTAAAATTACTGATGGTCTTTACTCATTAATGTATGCGAATGGTAATTCCTGTTACTCATTATTTTTTCTTCTTATGAATATTAGGTTGATAACTGATATAAAAAAGATTATTGTTAAGCATAGTATGGGTTCAATGAAAGCCAAAATCATTGCTATTATGAAACCAATATAATTAAATATCCTAATTTTAGGTTCATGGTAATAATCACGTTTTAGGCTTGGATTTTCCTTTGTTATTTGCATATCAAGTATTTCAAAGGATAATGTCCACAGCAATAATATGAGTGCATATGAGCTTTCAGGTATTGGGCTGAAAGGAAATTCTCCAATCCAACCAGTAGCAAAAGGCACTAAAGTTAAAAAGAACAGCCATGCTCCGTTTATGTAAAATATGTTCATGGAAACATTTTCAAATTTGTGGAATAGATTGTTGTGCTTATACCAAACAAGATAGATTATTGCAAAACTGTTCAAATAAGCCATAAATATGGGCTATTGCTGAACCACTCCCTCAATGGTTGGAACATGCGGATTCACCAGTTCCAAAACCATAATTGTTGAAGCTATTGCTATAATAGCATCAGTAAAAGCTATCAGTCTATCTTTATCTATGTTCATATTTAATTCCACCTAAGTAAAGTATGTTAATAATTAATTATGGGTTTATACATAAAATAAGTTTCCAATGATTAGATTATAATTTAAATTTTAACTTTTTTGTGCAAAAATTTTTAGGCTTCTTTAATCTTGAGGTTCAAATAGCTCAAATGGCCCATATTTTAAAGCTATGCTTTCACTAAAACTATTTATATCCTTAAGTCATATAATTAATACTATATTATTTTTTTGGAATTGGTGTTAAAAATGTCAAGGGATAAATTAATGTCCATTATACTCGATAGTGAAGCTTATAATAACATTTTCCGGAGGGGATTCATATGAAAATGACAGAAATAATCAAGGATGCTTTTCAATTTCCATCAAGACACACTGGACGATATGCAATTTACCTTCTTTTGTCAGTGCTTATAGTATTGTTCGCTTCTGGAGGATTTTTAACATATTCATTCGGAATCCTTGATGCTGAAAATTATCTTACCGGCGGAATCTATATTGTAATTGCCGCCCTAATCGGAATTATAATCGAAGGTTATCACATCAAGGTTGCTAAATCCGGAATTGATCATGATGATGAAGTTCCACGTTTTGAATTGTTCAACGATTTTATGACAGGTTTTGATAATTTCGCTGTCTTATTGGTTTACTTTTCTATTCCGGCAATACTTGTTGCGCTAGTGGCCGGCGATACAAATCTTTTTGGCAGCGCCATAGATGTTGGTCGTGAATTTCTTTTGCAGCTGTTCAATGTTTACATTATGGACGGTTCTGTAGACATTGCAGTTATCTCATTATTTATTGTGCTAAACGATTTTCTGACTTCTTTAGCTATTACTATTACTGTCGCTTTAGTCTTATTTGTAATCTTTGCATTCCTCAGATTCATAGCTGAAGCAAGATTGGCAAATACAGGCAGTTTAAAAGAAGCGTTGAATATTTATGAAACAGCAAAAGACATAAGAAGAATGGGTATAGGCAGGGCAATCATAGTGGTCTTATTGGTTCTTGTAATTATTATTGCCATTGAATTGTTGTTAGCAATGGTCTTAGGCAACTATCCATTTTTATTATCAACCTTTTGCATTATAATAACCCCTTACTTTTTATTAGTTACTCAAAGGGCGTTTGGATTATTGTACTCGGATATAGCTTAAAATTTAAATATAATTTTTTTAATATATTATTAATAAGTGAAATAAATGTTTAAAGGATGTTAATATGGACATAACAGAAATAATTAAGAATGCATTTGTATTTCCATCAAAAAACGTAGAAACATTGTCGATTTATGCTATTTTGTTAGTGTTATCCGCAGCATTTTCCTTTGAAGGAGCAGTGACGCTCCTGTTCGGAATTTTTAATCTTTGGAATTTGGTGATTGGTGGAATATATATTCTGATTGCATTAATAATAGGAGTTATTACCCGTAGGATATCAATCCAATGTATTAAAACTGGGGTTGAAATGGAAGACTACTTTCCCGATTTTAAATGGTATGACAGTTGGGGTATGGGTGTTAGCAAAATCATCATCACAATATTCTACTTTATAGTTCCTATATTTGTCATTGTATTTTTAGCATTAATTACAAATGTCTTCGGCAACCTTCTCGATATTGCTCAGGCAATACTTTCACAGGCTCCGGCTGTTATTATGGGAGAGGCTACTGTTGCAGATGCAATATATATGTCATCAGTCCCATTATTTTTCTCTACAGCCCTTACATTTTCCTTAGGTATGATAGTGTTTTTAATCTTTTCATTCTTCCAGGCCATGTCCGAAGCAAGATTGGCACATACAGGCAGTCTAAAGAAAGCCTTAAATCTTTATGCGGCAGCAAAAGACATAAAAAGAATTGGGATTCACAAGTTACTATTGCTGTCCCTAGTAATTTTCGTGATTGTTACATGTATTGAATTCGGTTTAACATTAATTTTCGACCATTTATTTGTTTTATCAATTCTTAATATCCTAATAGTGCCATACTTAGCATTATTTACTTATAGAGCTCTTGGATTATTATACTCAGATATAGTTTGATGTTGAGTAAAAACAAATCATGGAGATTCAACCAGTTCAATTTCATCATGGGAATAATTATAAAAGATGATTTTGAACATTATTATAATTTTGTTCATTGACAGAACACTTGTTATACTAATCCTAATTTTTATTTATCATCAAAATCAGAATAAATGGTATAGGTGATAGATTATGAACAAAAAAATATTTACAATATTTGCATTGCTGATTGTTGTAACAAGTATCAGTGCAGTGTCTGCCTTGGATTTAGGTGGCCTTTTTGGTATGGGCGGTGAAAACCAAACTGTAACAATTGAAGGAGTGGATTTTAACATTCCTGCAGGTTATAAGGAAGATTCTACAAATACTTTTAATATAGTTGAAGGATTCATCGATGAAGGATATAACTTCGATGGAAAAGTATACTCAAAAGATAAAACCGAAGTGGGACTATTTGTCTATAAGTATAATTCTTCAGATTCAAACGATGATATTTTAAGTAGTTTTACTAACCAAACCACTATTAATGATATAGGTGGTTTCGTTGAATTTGAAGACAATGACTATGTTTTCGTTTATACAAAGGATGACTGTATTGTCTTGGTCGCATCAAATGATCA
>NZ_CAMVPN010000077.1 GCF_947169325.1 uncultured Methanobrevibacter sp.
ATACTAATAAAAAGAAAAATAAGAATTTTTAGAAAAAATTAAGTTGACGACATTGGCAAATGATGAGTAGTTTCCTGGATCACCGTATATTTGCGATGAGTCCTCGACTTGCAGTTCATCATCCAGATTGTTATTCATGTTCGCCGCCAGATTGTCCGACGTGACATTGTCGGCCGCACTGACGGCTCCAACTGTTAAAATCACTAATAATAACGATATTAGCATGATGTGTTTAAAATTCATAATTCCAACTCTAAACTTAATATGGTACTATTTTTGTATGAAAAGAGTATTTATAAGTTAATATAAAGCATTCGCTTTAGGTATGGAATCTAATTTTGACATTAACGGTAAAAAAAAGAAAGTAAATAGAGAGTGAAAATCTCTATTTTTGAATTTTGACAGTCTTTTTGACTGTATTTTTCAGGTATGTTGCCTGGTAGGTCACCTTCCCTCCGACCTTGAGCTTTTTCAGGACAGATTGTTTGATGGTTACCTTTGCAACTCCCTTGGAGTTGGTTTTGGCCTTGTATGTCTTGCCGTTGAACTTGAAGGTCACAGCCTTGTTTTTAATCGCATTTTTGTTTTTGAGCGTTGCCTGTAGGGTCAGCTTCTTGGCAGACCTTTTGACTGAGACGGACTTCAGGCTCAACACCTGCTTTACTGTGACCTTTTTTGTCACTTTCGCATTCCTGTAGGTTGCAGTTATCTTGTAAGTGCCCGGAACCTTATTTATTTTGACTTTAACGATTCCGTTCTTATCGGTTTTAGGGTATAGGTAGTCGCTTCCCAGTCTGACGATGACGGTTTCGCCTGCCCCTGCGATTTTTCCTTCGCTTCCCCAAACGGTTAGGGTGAATGTCCGTGAATCTCCGTAGTACATTGTAATGTCGGATGCCCCGACAAGTCTTGAAGGAATCGGATCAACTGCGATTGAATAGGACTTTGTCCCATTATAGTCTCCGGCATATGTGATGTAGATTTCATTGTGGCCATACTGGTCTTCACCGATGTCAACCAGTTTCAGATTGGACAGGGAAAAGTTTCCTTTACCGTCCACCAACGGAAGATTGAATGACTTTCCATCCATTCTCACTTCGACAGTCAGTTTCGCATCGGGATCCACTTCAATGAAGAATGTTTCGTTGCTTGAATACTTCATGCTTTTCGGATAGGTTGCCCTTGGTGTAACATCAATGTTTGCGGTGATGTTTTTGACATCATAATCGCTTCCAGTGTAAGCTGCATTTAAGGTGTGCTTTCCAAGCTTCACGTCACTCAATGGGATTGCGGCACCGGTTTTTGCGACAGGTGAAGTTTTGTAGAGTTCACCGTCGATGAATACGCTCAGATTCCCTTTAGCGTCATCTGGAAGATTCAGATAGATGACTGTGTTGTTGAATGAATAGTCATAGCCGTCAATGAATCTTGTTCCGATAGAGGCCACTGTCCTCAGCTTTTCAGTGACTGTGGTTTTTGAATATTTGCTGTCTCCGGGATATGTGACGTTGAGGATATGCTCTCCTGGTTTGAGGAGGCTTGTGTTGATGATGTAATAAGTGTCCTCATCATGTATCACGTCAAAGGCCACTCCGTCAATGTTTGCAATAGGCACGGCCTTCGCATCGCCTGGAAGGGTTATTTCCACCACATTGAATTCGCTTCCATAGGCATTTCCATAGTTTCCGTTTATTGAGAATGCATAGGGTTTGGTGATGTAGATGGAAATCTCATAGACGACATTGACGCTTGCCTTTTTGGTGATTTTCTTGTTGTTTGCATCTCCGCTGTATATCGCCTCGACTGAATGTATTCCTGGGGTTAGTGTGCCCAGGCTTACTGATGCGAAGCTGATGTCGTATTCACGGGCATTGATTTTTATCTTTTTGAACTGCTTTCCGTCCACATTGACGGTGAGATATCCTGTTGCGCCTTCCTGGAGCTCCAGATGAACGCCCTCATTGGTCTTAATTGTCTCGTCGATTTTGATGAATCCGTCAGTGACTTCAAATTCATGGGTGAGAGTCAGGGGATTGTACTTTTCGGTTCCCTCAATGTTAACAAGAATGAGGTGCTTTCCGATGTCATATCCTCTCAGATTAACGGCATCGTCAAAATAATTGTCGTTTCTTTTGGTTATGAATTTCTCATCGATATAAACGGACATGTATCCGTTATAGTCGCTTGGAAGGTTATTCAATTCGATTGTCCGAGATCCGTCATTTGGATCATGCTTTATGATATAGTCATGAGCTTTAATTTCAACATTCAAGTCCTGCTTTTGAGTTGCATTGTCCGTTAGGACTTCCTGCACTTCATCAGCACTGATTTCTTCAGTTGCGTTTTCAGCCGCCTGAACGGCGCTTAGGCTGAGCAGTGCAATGAGTGCAAGTGTGATTAAAATAATCCTTTTCATTGTTGTTCCTCTTAAAGTCTGTTGGTAATATATTTTTAACTGCGAAATATATATAATTTGATATTTTTAGATGGTTGTTTTTAAATAACATTTTCGCACAATATATTAGTATGTATGACAAGGGGGACTATTTGGGAATATTCTTGTTTGGAGTTGGGATACTCATGCTTTTATGGATGTTCGTATCGCCAATTTCAAACGTTTTCATTCACGTTGACGAATACTGGACTTACACTTTGATGAACCTTCCGTTCATGGATGCGATGAACGTAATAATCCATGACGTTCACCCGCCGCTTTACTATTGGATTCTGTATATCTTCTCACCTTTCGGCCTTGAAAACCTTTACGTCCTGAAGGTGGCATCCATTATTCCATATATTCTGGTTATGGGTATTGCATTGACCAAAATCCGCAGGGACTACGGTTGGCTTACAGCAGGACTCTTTATTTTCTGCATTGGAATCATGAGCGACTTTTTCGTTGAGTATTTGACAATCCGGATGTATTCATGGGGACTTGTATTTGTTTTATTGGCATTTCTATACTACAACGAGGTCACAACAAACTGGGACAAACGGTCATGGGTCTTGTTGACTGTGTTTACTTTGCTTAGTGCCTACACCCAGTACTTCTTTGCAATCACCTGCGCTTTGATGTATCTCTTGATATTGGTTGAAATCTTACGCAACCACAAAGACAAATTAAGGCAATTCGGCAAATCGGTTCTTGCAATAATCATCCTGTATGCTCCGTGGGCTGTTGTGTTCGTCTATCAGCTAAAAACACAGGTCGGAGGATACCATGAGGGCTTGAATCCTGTCAACCTCATACATTTCATGACATATTTCGCAATCAAGGCAGATAACTTCCGCCCCGATACCGTGGCTTTCAAGCTGATTGCCGCTGTGTTTTTAATATTGCTTCTTGTTCTGATTTACAAAAAAAGGGAGAAGCTTCCGGCCGTTGGAGTGTTCCTGCTGTATGCGACAATTGCAATCGGAGTCATGGGGCTCATGTTCTCCTTCTGCAATACCATGAGGGTAAGGTATCTCATACCTGTAATCGGAGTCTTCTGGCTTTCAGCCTCAATAGTGATTGGTAGAATTGAAAACAACAAGATTCTGGCGGTGATGCTTATACTGATTATGGCATTGGCCGGAGCAAGCCTGATAATAACCGAAAAGGACATCGACTCAAGACTCACATACAATGATAAAAAAGCTGATTTCCTATCAACAATTGACAATAACGACACCGTTGTGGTGTTCAACACCGATTACGGATACAGGGTGCTTCACGACGACATTCAAAATGCCCAGAAGTATTCGATAGGTGACACCTACTTCTACAGCAACGACACCAAAATCTGCAATAATCTAACCAAGATCATGCATGATAATCCGGGCAAGAAAATCTATCTTGTCAACTGGGCAAACAAGGACATCAACAAGGAGTATGAAAACAACTACACCATGGTTGAAAAGTATGATGCCGGCCACTTCACCATCAGTCTTGTCAAACACTGAGCGTAATTTTACGCTCACTTTTTTTTATTTGAAAACTATCAACTTCGAAAAGACGTAGTTTAGGATAATGACGATGATTTGAACCACAATCTTTGAAAACAAATCTCCAAGTGTCAAAACGTCAATGAACAAGTACATCAATGCTGTGTCAACAGCACCTGAAAATATCCTTCCGCCAAAAAACAGTCCGCACTCCTTTAGGATGTTCGGGCTTCTTGACTCAAACACCCATTTCCTGTTGGTGATGTATGCAAACAATACTGAGAAAAACCATGCCACGACGTTTGAGACGAGATAGTTAATGCCTAAGACAGTTGCAAAAAGGTAATAGACAATGACATTGACGAAAAACGTGAATGCTCCGAAAACAACATATAAAAAAAGTTCCCTATCCAGCTTCATATTCCTCACTTTCAATGTTTGTCTCCTTTACAATGAAAATCGGCCTGTTTTTGGTTTCCTTATAAGTCTTTCCCAGGTATGTACCTAAAGCTCCGATGGATAATAACTGTATTCCACCTAAAAAGAGAACGGCACACATTATTGTTGCAAAACCCTGAACAGGGTCTGAGTAAAGCAGGTATTTCACTATTATGATTATCATGTAGATGAAAGCTATTGCCGAGAAGACTGTGCCGAGAAGTATTGATATTGAAAGCGGCGCAGTGGTGAATGCTACAATTCCCTCTACTGAGTAATGAAGAAGTCCCCAGAACGACCAGGTGGTCTCACCAGCAGCCCTTTCCACGTTCTCATATTCAATCCATCTGGTTTCAAATCCGACCCACTCGAAAAGCCCCTTTGAAAAACGGTTGTACTCGTTTAGTTCAAGAATAGAATCGGCGACCTGCCTTGTCATTGTCCGATAGTCGGTTGCGCCGTCTATGAGATTCATTTTGGAAATCCTGTTGAAGAACTTGTAGAACCCGTGTGAGAAAAATGACTTGAGTTTAGGCTCTCCCTTTCTTGAAACCCTTCTGGCCGCAACGATGTCGCAGTCTTCATTTTGGAGTGTATTGAGCATTTGCGGAAGTAGTGACGGTGGGTGCTGCAGGTCAGCATCCATAAGGGTGATGTAGTCTCCCTTTGCAAATTTAAGTCCGGCAAATATTGCGGCCTCCTTTCCGAAGTTTCTGGAAAATGAGATGAACTTGACATTATTGTTTTCATTGCTTAAATCTTTAATTTTATTTAACGTATTGTCTGTGGATCCGTCATTTATGTATATGATTTCATAATCGCAGTCTGTCAAAGTCTTTTGGATTTCCTCAAGGAAAATCCCGACAGATTCCTCTTCGTTAAAACACGGAATAACAATACTTAAAAAAACCATGATATGATATTTATTGAAAATCTTATAAATAATTTTGATTTTTCACATTAACGATTCGCTTTTTGGATGGGAGTGTATATGTGTAAATTGAATTGGGATTGACATTAACATGTGGTGATGTTAATGTGAAATGTGATTCTCTAAATTGATATCTTGTTGAGATGTATTGTGTTTGGTTGACATTAACGGCAACGATTTTGAGGCTTGGTTTCGATTGATAATTTTATTATGGATTAAGAAGATAAATAACATTGAAATTATGATACTTTTGAGTTTTGACATTGAAGAGTTTGATGTGCCTCGTGAGCACGGAGTTGAATACTCGCTTGAGGAAGGCATGAAAGTGTCTGTTGAAGGCACAAACCGGATTTTGGATGTTTTGGCAAAAAATGATGTTCGCTCAACTTTCTTTACAACCGGCAATTTTGCTTTGAACGCTCCGGAGGTCATGGAACGCATCATTTCTGAAGGCCATGAGGTTGCATGCCACGGTGTTGACCATTTCAATCCGAAGGAAAGCGACTTTCGAAGGTCTAAAGAGATTGTTGAGCGTGTCTGCGGCGTTAAAGTGACAGGTTATCGCCAGCCTAGAATGTTTCCAGTGGTTGAATCAGAGATTAAGAAAGCTGGCTATAAGTATAATTCATCTTTAAATCCCGCATTCATTCCTGGCCGTTACATGAATCTGAAAACTCCAAGAACTTGGTTTGTAAAAGACGGCGTGATGCAGATACCCTCATCGGTGACTCCTTTTTTGAGGTTTCCGTTGTTTTGGCTGTCCCTGCATAACCTGCCTGAAGGATTGTATCATATGCTGGTTCGCCGAGTTCTTAAAAATGATGGCTATTTTGTAACCTATTTTCATCCGTGGGAGTTCTATGAATTAAAAGAGCATCCTGAGTTCAAGATTCCATTCATCATTAAACGAAATAGTGGAATGGATATGGTCGAAAGGCTGGATAGTTTAATTGTGATGTTGAAAAGTCGTGGATATAAGTTCATAACATATGATGAATTTGTGGATATTAAAAATAAATAAAAAAAGGTTAAGGAGAGTTAGACTCCTTATTTTTTCTCCATTTCGATTTCCCTTAGGATTTCATCTATTAAATCTGAATCTCCTTCAGATGAGTAATCAACAGTTTCCTGAGTTTCTTCTGTTTGTGTTTCTCCCAGCATTTCATTGATGTCATCCAAGGTTAATTCCTCAAGTTCCTCTTCGATATATGTGTATTCCTCTTCATAGGATTCTTGCTGAAGTTCATCAGGATTTTCTTGATATGTTTCAGGTTGAGGTTCATCTTGCACCTCTTGATAGGTTTCCAGTTGTGCTGGTTTGGCTGATCTGATTTCTTCAGTTTTATTCATTGCTGTGGAAACGATGTCTTGTGGTTTTAATCCTAATTTGACATACATGCTTATGAAGATTATTGCAATCAGATAAAATGCCAGTAAAATTGAATATGAATTATTTTTACCTGTTATCAGTACAATAACGATGTTTACTATAATCGGCACATAAACATAAAATATTTCTCTTTCTTGGGTTATTAGGTACATGAATCCAAGTAAAATGATTGAATAAATAAGATTCATTATCGGACTGTTGAATAGTCCATCCAGAATAATGTTGTCTCTAAACGTATTTACAAAGGAATTGACCATATCATATTTGTCATTTCCAAGATTTACAGATGAAGCATTTTCATATTCAGCAACAGTCTTTCCATTAACGCTTGATAGGAATTCACTATGGGCTGTTTGAAGGTCAATGCCTTCTTCAAATGCATCATTCATCTTAAAGTTTTTATTGTCAAAATCCGCATCATAAACGAAGTTCAGTGATGTGATTAACACTATGCAGATAATGGTTATTCCTGCAAGTTTGATTACTGTGTTTTGGGAAGTGCCTTTTAAAAAGAGGTATCCTGCAATTAGAAACAATAGGATTATGGCAATCAAGACTCCAAATGTATTCAGACCGCTTATGGCAGCTATTGTCAGCGCTATAAGAATTGTCAGTCTGGTATCGATTTGCCAGTCATTATCGATTAATACCTTGATTAAAAAGCATAAAAACATCAGTGCATAGCTGAAGAGGATATTGCTTGATAGTGTAATTGAATAAACTGCGTTTATCGGAATTAAACATATAATTAAAGTTATTATAAACTGGAAAACAAACTCATCACTGCTTTTTGCGGAATCGTCACGATGATACTTGCAGATAACTGTCCACATTATACAGAACACTAGAATCTGCAAAACTCCAATTGACATTGGGGATGACCAGATTTTCAGGCACAATATCTCAATGAAAGTATGCAATATAGGATATGCATTTGTAAAATCGCCTGTAGCAATCTGATGGAGCTGGCTGAATGAAGCCGCAGTCAAAATACCTGGATTATATACATAAAGATATAATGAGAATATTAAAATCGGTACGAGAAATATGATAAAATCTCGGTAGTTTATCATGTTTGATTTGGATGAGTTTAAATTCATAAGTAGTAATATGTTTTTTAAAGTATATAACTGATTTTATGGGCGGTTTGATTTTTTATCCTTTTTCGGGATTTTTAAAAAATAAATTAAATAAGGATGTTTAATCCTTATTTTTGAACTTTAACAGTTTTTTTAACGGTCTGCTTGACATATGTTGCTTGGTAGGCTAATGTTTTTCCTACTTTGAGTTTGCTTAAGACAGATTTTGGAACTGTAACTTTTGCTATTCCATTCTTATCTGTTTTTACTTTGTAGGATTTGCCGTTGAATTTGAAGGTTATTTGTTTTCCTTTAAGCTTTTTAGCTAGTTTAGCTTGTAAAACTAACTTTTTAGCAGATTTTTTAACTTTAACAGTAGTTAATGTTAAAATCTTTTTGACAGTGATTTTATTTTTAACGGTTGCTCCCTTGTATGTTGCAGTTATTGTGTATGTTCCCGGAAGCTCTTTGATTTGAAGTTTGCCAATTCCCTTTTCCTCTGTCATGACTTTATATGTCTTTGATCCGATCTTAAAAGTCACCAGTCTGTCACTGAGATATCTTCCAGTTTCATCTTTTAGTTTAATCTGATATGCAGAACCGTCATAGTAATACATTGAAATGTCTTTATTATTGGAGAAAACTGGTGTTAATTCGTTCACGGTTATATAAAAATGCATTCCTGAAAGATATGTGGTTTCATTTCTATATTCGACATCAAAAAGATGCCTGTGAATTTTTAAATTTTTTAAAGTATAATTTCCGCTGCCGTTTACCATGGTGGTGGTGAAGTATCTTTCATAATCTCCTCCTTCACTGTCCTGTTCGAAAGTGGTAAGAGTTATGACTCCATTAGCATTCTTATCTCCTACAAAATAGATTGGGGTATCCTTTCCATAGGTCATTTCATCCGGATATATGACCTTTGGCATTACTGTAAATGAATCAGCAATGCTTTTCACATTTGTTGCTCCTTTGTATTCCACATAAATTCTGTATTCTCCAACATCCAAACTAGGAAGTGTAATTGTTGCAGTTCCGTTTATCAGTGGACTTGTTGCATATAAATCAGTGGTTGTATTTATAGTCCTTTTTGAAATGTATAAAGAAAAGTTGCCGCTTTCATTTGTAGGGATATTTATGCTGAAAGTAGAGTTTTCACCATAAATCTGTGTTGATGTTGATTTAATTGATGCGTAAAGATTAATTTCTCCTTCTATTGTTTTTTTAGGATATTTGCTGTCTCCTTGGTATGTGACTGTATAATTGTGCTTTCCAAAACTTAAGTCGCTCACATCAACATTGAATTCTTCCCATTCGCTATCAAATTCGGCAGGATAGTTTTTGCCATCAATTATCACATCGATTTTTTTATTTTTTATATCGATTGGGGCGTGAATTTTGAAAATTTTAGGTCCATAAAAGTAAAGCTCCGAATCAGTATAGATTAAGTAACTTTTTGTGACAATTTCAGTCTTTTCGGCCTTTTTATACTTTCCGTCGCCCGAATAGATGACTGTGATTTTATATGTTCCGATATCCAAATCGTTTAGCTGCATTGAAAATCCTGATGCCCTATCTGAGATTTTAGATAAATCAACTTTTTTGTAAACGGTATCATTCACATAAATTGTGAGGTTTCCTTTGACGTCACTGGCGGTCTTCGAACCGACATAAATCACGTTTTCAGGACAACTGATGCTGATTAATGTTTCAACAACAGTAAAATTGGTGGTAACGTTCAATTCTTTGTATATGTCATTTTCAGGGAAATTTACACGTATTGCATGTTGGCCCAAATCATATTCAAAGCCATAAAGTCCATATGTTCGATATTGGTAGTTTTCTTCAATCAAAGCATCGTCAACATAGATATTTATCCCATCACGATAATCTTTAGGGCAATTGATTTTTAGCTCGTAACTGTTGACGTGCAATGTCATTGATTTAACAATTTCATTTGGAAATGATACTGTTGCATTCATGTCCTTCTTGACTATTGTATTTTCATTTTCTGAAAGGATTTTAGAATCATCCTCATGAATTGCGATATTTTCATTAAAATCAGTGTTTAATTCAATATCCTGATTGTCTGGGAATGTCAAATCATCAGTAATGTTGTCTGATGCACTTGTAAATCCCATTGAAAGCATTATGAGCATTATGCTAATTATAAATATTTTTTTCATTTTAATCATCAATTGATCTATTATTTAAAAAATGTTTAAATAAGGATGTTTGATCCTTATTTTTTAATTTTAATTTGGCTTTTGGCGGAAATCTTGTAGTTGGCATTTCCGGATGAGATAACCACTTTGTGAGTTCCGACTTTAAGTTTTTTTGTGTTGAATTTTGCTATTCCTTTTGAGTTTGTTTTTACTTTATATGTTTTCTTGTCGATTTTGAGCTTTATGTATGTGTTTTTGACTGCCTTTTTGGTGGTTTTGTGTGTTACTTTTACCTGGAAATATTTGGATTTTTTGAATTTGTTGGTTACTTTTGGAGCTTTGACTATTGTTTGTGCTTTCAGGACTGTAATCTTAAAGGTTGCATCTTTGGCATATTTCTTTTCAGATTTTAGAACAATCTTGTGAGTTCCGACTTTCCAGCTTGAAACTGGGAAAATAAAGTACTCTGAGTTATAATCATAAAAGTCGTAGAGGTATTGCTTTTTACCGTCTATGTAAATTGCGACATCATAAATTGAGTCAATTTTAAGTGATTTCCCATCGGCGTAATATGTTTTGGTAAGCTTATTCACGTTTTTTGCATTTAGATAAACCGGATTCAGGTCATCATCCAATAAGGTGTCTTTTGAAAGGATGGTTGCATCCCTGTTGTTTTCGAATATGCATTCTTTTAGTTCATAGTCCTCAAGCACTAAAATGCCTGTATTTCTTGCTGTGTTGTTTATAAAAGTGGAGTTCAGGAGTTTAGCGTGATTGCTGGTAATCAATGCGCCGTTTTTGCTGCCTATGAAATTGGAATTGCTGACTGTTATGTTTTCACTTTCGATTGAAGTATCAGTGAAACTGGAATTGCTGATATTGCTTGATTGTCTGCAGTATATGCTGCTTGATTTGAAAATGCAGCTTGAAATGTCGGTGTTGTTGTATGCCTTAACGGAATATCGTGAGTTTTTTGTGAAATTGGATCTTTCAAGATACAGATTGGCGTAACAGCTTATTGCACCTCCGTCTCCAGAATCTCCCATATAAACGTCCACATCCATATCATGATAGCTGCCGAGGTATTTTGCGCTATTGTCTGTAAATGTGGAATTTATGACTGTGATGTCATTATCTGAATAGATTGCACCTCCTTCTCCTTCTCCCGTTTCTCTCCAATTTAGGTAATTAAAATAACCATTCACATTATTATTGATAAAATTACAGTTTATAATGGTTAATTTTCCATTGGAAGCAATTGCACCTCCGCTGATAGGGGAAAATCCATTGGTGATATTGAGATTTTTTAAAATGACATTGCTTGTGTTTATGTTGAAAATTCGTGATTTGTGGTTTGCGTTTAGGACTGTGTTTCCCAATCCATCTATTGTAATGTCCTTATCAATACTGATTTCATGCCCTGTTCCTTCATATGTTCCGCTTAAAATAACTGTTGAGTTGATTTCCGCATTCTCTATGGTGTTCTGCACATTTTCAAATGTGTTGGCGACATCCTGCGTCTGCAAGTCATTTTCAAGTCCCATGCTTTGCATTTCATTTGATGTAACATTATCATTTGCACTAACTGCTGTAAGTGATAAAGAAACAATCAAAAATAAGCTAATTATTAATATTTTTTTCATTCAAATCCCTTCATTAAATATTTTTAAAAAATAAGGAAGTAAATCCTTATCTTTTAATAACAATTGTGCTTTTCGCACTCATTATGTAGTTTGTGTTTCCGGATGTGATTGTGACTTTGTGTTTTCCGATTTTCAGTTTTTTGGTGTTGAATTTTGCTATTCCTTTGGAGTTGGTTTTGATTTTGTATGTTTTCTTGTCTATTTTGATTTTTACATATGTGTTTTTGACTGCTTTTTTGGTTGCTTTGTTTTTGACGGTTACTTGGAAATATTTTGATTTTTTGTAGTAAAGTATCTCACAGCATTCATTCC
>NZ_CAMVPN010000078.1 GCF_947169325.1 uncultured Methanobrevibacter sp.
ATTTCCACATTGTTTGAAGTGGTATCGTGTTCGGTAGCTTCGTTAATGGCGATTAATGCCAATTCAATAGCTCCGTCCAAGGTTATTTCATCATCATATTTCTCTTCAAAAATTTCCATTGCAGCAGCTCTTCCTGAACCGATTGCGGTTGCCTTATATTCAATCAAAGCTCCACTTGGGTCAGTTTCGAACAGTTTGCATTTTCCATTATAAACTCCACCAATGATTAAAGCAGACCCGAATGGCCTTACTCCACCATTTTGAGTATATAACTGTAACATGTCACATAATTTTTTAGATAAACTATCGACTCTAATAGGTTCGCTATAGGTTATTTTATTAATTTGGGCTTCCACTCTGGCTCTTTCCACCAAAGCTCTTGCATCTGCTACAAGACCGGAAGTGGCTGCTCCGATATGTTCATCTATTTTAAATATCTTTTCGATAGATGACGCTTCAACCAAACTTGAAGTGGTTCTTTTGTCAACAGCTAAAATAATTCCTTCAGAACTTTTTACACCTATAGAAGTAGTTCCTCTTTTTACAGCTTCTCTTGCATATTCGACTTGGAAAAGTCTTCCATCTGGGCTAAATACAGTAATAGCTCTATCATATCCAGCATTTTGTAAAGGTTGCATAATATTACCTCACATATCTAACAAATTTTATAAATATTAAAAATTTTAATTCAACTACGTCAAAAAATATTATTCAAAATCAAAACCAAATCTCCATGAAAAGGCAAATTTTAATTTTAATCACTACTCTCGTAGTTTATTAAAATATTTTTATTATTCTTTTTCCATAAATCCAATTGTTATTTATAATAATATTAATTTATAAAGTTTTCTATTTTAAACTTACAAAAAGTAATTAAATGTATCTTTGTGCTGCTTTGATGGTGCCTGAAAGGCCGATGGTTGTAATTGAAATTCTGGACCCGTTATATCTATTCGCCAGAGCAAGTGCTGAGCGAACATCATCAACAAATCCTCTTTGACATCTGACAATAGCCTTATAAGAATAGTATCCATCTTGCTTTTCAAATTCAAAAAATTTCATGACCCATAAATTAAAATTTGCAGTGTTTGCTTCTCCCTGAAAACGAACGCAGGCATCCCAAATGATAGTGACAAGGTCATCCTTTGAAATTGGAGAAGTGATTTTGATTTCAATGACCAGATATCTGTTGTTTTTTCTAAGTGTAGGTGGAAGGACTTTAAGCCTCATCGACAACCCTCCTGACGCCTTTAAAAATCATATTTTTCCTGTCCTTATTGAATTCCAGAATATCATGGGCAGTACTGAACGACTTTTCAATTTCGGGAACTGTCAATCCTGTCTGCTTGAAAACTGCAATGAAATCATGAGTAGTCCTTATATCAAAAACCGATTCCGCACGGCTTGACAAGACCAACGGAAAATCAAATTTTCTATATAATGTATAGATGTCTTTAAAATTGGAAATCACCTTTGACCTGTGGGAGAGATAGCTTCTTAAAATATCATTGAAGCACAATTCGACAGCAACATTATTCCTTAATGCTTCCTTTGCCAAAACGTGATTAAGACCACTGTCAAATCTTTTCAGATACGGTCTTGACAATACATCAATCTGTATATTTTCAACGACTGCACGATTAACCTTCAAATCGCCTCCAACAACAGAGATGCATGATGCATTATTCCTGAACTTGCGAGCAATCTTTCTAATGTCATTGATGTTTGTTGATTTAATTTCCAAGGTAAAGTCAAAAGAGATTTCATCATTTAAACTGTCTTCCATCTCCTGCCTGAACTCCAGTGCATTTTTAAAAGTATCTTGATTATATGAAAAATTAATGTGCTCCCATCCGTATTTGGAAGCTTCAATAGCCAAATCTAAATTATTATCCAAGCTACTTCCCTTAATATTTAAATCAAAAAACATAGTAAATACTTTATTCTTTATTTATATTAATAATTTGTTAAAAAATGAAAAAAAGTGATTGAAAAATCACTATTGATACTTATAGAATTCAACTTCCCAGCTTACAGTTTCGTAATAGTCTATTGTGAAGGTCTCGCTTGATGATGAAGTATATGAAAATGAATCAGATCTTGTTTCAACATCACTATGTGAGCCCCAATCGACACCACCGGACTGGCCATTGGAACCTGTGACATACAAGTGGTTTGTGGCGTAGTTTTTAATAGGATACGCTGATAATTTCACCATGATTTCACCGGATGGAACTTCAATTGTCTGTGAACCGGAACCTGATCCGGAATAACTGCCAATTGAAACCCATGATTTGGATTCCGTTGCCTTGGTGGATGAACTTTGAGAGGATGAAACAGTAGTTGTCTCTTCATCGCCGCTCGAATCGTCATCTGACTGAACTGATTTTGAGGATGAACTGTTTTGGGAGCTATCACCCGATTGAGCTGAATCATTAGAATTCATTGTTCCCATGAAATAACCCAGACAAGCAACAAGAATTATGATAACAATTACTAGAGCAATGATTGCATATTTGGTGCTATTAGAATTTTGCACTTTGGTTTCAGGAACTGCTACGTCATTTAATGATGCTCCACATTTTGTACAGAATTTAGCTGTATTCTTATTTTCAAATCCGCAGTTGTTGCATTTCATATTATCAGACTAAAATTAATCACTATTATTAATTTTTAGAATAAGTTATAAATAAATTACTAAGATTTCAAAGCATAATTGCATATTTATCAAATAAGTGTTTAATACAGTAATATTACGATAATAACATGTTACAAAACATTTATAGTATAACTAATAAAATATTCAAATATGTCAGACCCAAACGATGAGCTTTTGAAACTATCTTCATTTATTCGAATTTCCAAATATAGGGAAAAAACATTAAAATCCATCGGAGATGAAGTTAAAATTCCAACCCATATCGCAAAAGATAGTGGAATTAGAACTAACCATATTTCAAAAGTTCTAAGTGAATTGAAAAGCAAAGAAATGGTTGAATGTATAAACGAAGAAGCACGCAAAGGCAGATTATACAGATTAACTGATACAGGCAGAGAGGTATTAGATTTCATTAATGACCTAGAGAAAAAGAGAGAATCCGATTAATTTATTTCAATACCTTTTTTTATATCCTCTAATTTTTCTCTAACATCTTCTTTCGATGCTTCTTTAAAAACATCGAATAAAATCTGCAATAAAGTTTTATTTTTTAAACCCAACGGCAAGGAATCATTAGTTTCTTTCAATATTGATTCATAAGTGGGCGGATTTAAATCCTTCCTATATTGAATTTTTATTTCCTGCCTCAAATCATCCCCAATATATTTTTCCAGATAGGTTATGATTTCATTAGCAAAAGTATTTCCAAAAATTATCATCATATCTACCGATTCCCTGTCAATGTCAGTGGTATCCACCAGCACATTGAACGAACCGTAATTCTGAAAGCCATATGGGATGAACCTTCCCTCAACAGTGTGGGCACAATATTCGTTCATGATTTTAAATTCGGGAAATGTCAGGAAATACCAAACAAAACTCTGCAATGTTGAAGAAGTTTTAACCATAAATATTCGGCACAACAAACTCTCAACAATGTTGAATAAGAAATAATGGGCCAATTCATGAATAACAGTTGCAATCTGAACCGAATCATCCAGACGGTCATCATAATAAATGCAATTTCCAAGGAAAATATATCCCCTTTCATATCCCCTGGCTTTTGGCTTGCATTCTGTGAATATGCTTGCAAAATTCAAGATTTTATTTTTTATATTGTCCCCTTCAATTTCAAAATAGTCTGCCCTGACAAAAAGAGTTGACACCAAATTCAAATATTCAAGGTCGCTTATTTGTGCATTCAACAATAAATCACGATTATAATCAGCGAACAATGTATCAAAATCATCAATAGCAATCGGGTTGATTTGCTTTTGACATTTAACGCAATAGGTGGCATAATCAAGGTTGGATTTGCCGCAATAAGGACAAACATGTTCCATTATCAATTTATTGCCGCAATGAGTGCAATACTTATTTTCTTTAAAATTCAATGTTCCACACAGATCACACATTTTCAATAACATCACTACCTGAAAATACCTTTAAGAGATTTTACAGTATTATTTATAGAGTTTTTTCGAATTAACGTTATTTTAATATTTCTACCGCAGTTATGACAATAATCACTACCCCATTCCAAAACTTCACCGCATGAACAAATTATCCTGGTTTTTATGGTTTTTTGAGGATTTAAAGGCCTGTCACATTTCTGACAAAATTTAGAACCTGCAGGATTTTTTTCACCGCAAACACAAACTATGACTGAATTTTCCTTATTCAAATTAGTTCCGCATTCAATGCAAAAGTCCGAAGTCGCTTCGTTAATTGTAGAACAGGTGCATAAAATAAATACATCGTTGGATTTACCATAATTACTCAATGGAAGGCCGCAATTTTTACAAAACTGTGCATTCTTTTCATTTTCTTCACCGCAAAAGCAAAAAACGGAATCTGTAAACTCCAAATTAAAATTACTGTAATTATCATTAAACGCCTTGTTGTCGGGGTGCAGTTGCTTACCGCACATTTCACAGTATTCGTTTTCCCGTGAATTGACCGCACCGCATTCGCACAAGATATTATCCATAAAGTATGAAGGTTTGGATTTATTTTTAAAAAGTCTTGAAAATCTGCCTTGGGATTTTTTAGCACCACACATGTTGCAATATTCATCAGTCACTTCATTTAAATAACCACAAGCACATATCTCATATTTAAAATCCTCTTTAGCGCTCTCGATATATGGTGAAAAGTCAATGTCCAAATTAAAAAATCCAATATCATGAATCGGAGGGATTAAAACATTATTGACCTTGCCTGCTAAATTACCTGTTTTACTACCGCAATTTGTGCAATGGGACTCATTAGGCAATATCCTATGACCACAATTCCAACAATAATTTTCAAGATGCATTTTTCTGATTTATTTTTTGGATAAAGATTGAATTTCCTCAACTACTTTGTATAATACCTCTTCACCGAGTCCTTCAATGTATTTAATGGAACCTGCACACTCATGGCCTCCACCGTCGATACCTGCTGAAGGGACCCTTTCAATCATTGTGGCAACAATATCATTTACATTAAAACCGAATTCTTCATTAACGGCATCTGTTGCTCTAAATACTCCAAAATCAGGACCATGACCTAATGTTACAATAGGCTTGTCTTCTCCCAATTCTTTAATTACGTGGTCATGGACAAATCCACAGGTTTTTCCGGGAGCAGGGAATGTAAACTTATGGGCATATTTTTCAACATCAATAAGATTGAAGTAAATTCCGTTTTCAAGCTGTGTTCTTTTGATGTTTGGAAGAGCTGCCTTGAGTTGGGTATCGATTCTCTTCTGATACTCTTTATATAATGCATCAATCATCTTTTGATGCTTGTCGATATTATCAACTGCTAAAATAGTGTCCATTATCCCTCTGCCGTTCATGAACCTTAAGAAATACGCTTCAAAATCAACACATTCTGCAATTTTAGCCAGATGCTCTTTTGTGAACCCTTTTTCACTAGCCAATTGCAGATATTGGTAAACTTCACCGCATTCTGCACGGTCCCCTAATGCTGCAACGGCAGGCAGATGTTTGATTAAATCCTTAACGGAAGGATTTATTATGTGTGCCACCTCAGTTGCCAATGCTCCGGCAGTAAGCTGTGAATCTCCACCTACAAGGTATGGGTTAACATGGCAATCGACATATTCATCCACAGCAACAGTCGCTCCATAAATTTCACCGTCTTCCACATCCTTGCTCAGTAATTCTCCAGGAGAGTGGTGATCTATTACAACAACTTCAATATCATAAATTTTAGCCTGCATCAATGCTACAATATCCTCTTCGGTAGAACCATTATCCAAAAGAACGATTAGAGGTAATTTCTGACCATGTCTTTCCTGGTCTTCAAGAGCAAATGACAAATCCTTTACAACATCCTCAAGCTCATAAAATGGTGCTTTACTTGGTGAACGCTTAAAGTAATAATATTGAGCGTCATTGCTTGGATTTATCTCTTCAATCAGCGGAACCAATGCTTTTTCCATTGCAACACCTGCACAGATACCATCCGCATCATTGTGGTGTCTGAGAAGAATTGTCCTGCCATCAAGGATTGCCCTCCTGATTCTTCTGGCAGCTTCCCTCATCTTCGGTTTAAGTCTGTTTAAAACATCACTTTTGACCAAGAAATCAACATCTGCAGGTTCAGCTCTTTTGTTTAATGCCTTGTCTATTAAAGCATGTAGTTTCTTAGTATTTTCTTCACTAAGTTTTGCCATTGAAGATGACTCGATTTGTGTTTTTCCACTGTGTTCATTGACTTCACCGACAACCTGCACTGCATCACCAAGTTCGATTTCAGGATATGATCTTTCACCTGCCTTGTCAAATGCGGCAATTTCTGTAGTTCCACTTTCGTCACTGATAATAAATATTGTAGGTCCGGAAGTTTGCTGGATTTGTTGAACTTCCCCATCGATTCTGACAATTTTACCTTTTTTCTCATCCAATTGATTAATGAGAGTTCTTGGAATTGATTTTGTTAATCTGATTAATCTGTATTTATCAACATAAGCTGGCGCCAAGTCTATCTTGTTTTCCCTTGATTTTATTGCAGTGATGAATACAATAACATCATCACCCACTTTATAATCGGAGACATCTCCTCTCATAAGCCCCCAAACATTATTGTTTAATGTTACAAATGCACCATATCTTTCCACTCTGGTAATCTTTCCTTTGTATAATTTGTCTTTATCCATATCGCGCATATTACACATGGCATCCAGGACATAAACATCACGTACTTGATTTTGACGAGCCACATATTCATCATGTTTCATTTTCTCTACCTTTCTTTTTTCCATACAATCGGAGCACACATCCTCTTCTTCACCAATCAACGCTCCACAATCTCTGCATACATTAATTTGACCTGTTCCATTACAATAAGGACAATCCTCAAATACTTCAACCTGTCCTTTTCCGTTACAGACTTCACATGGAATGTCTTCATCTCCACCTAAATCAAATTTGTCTCTTGCTTTGCTATTGACTCCTTTAAAATGACTTCCCACATCAAACAAGTCATCTTCATAACCTGTTCCTCCACAGGCATCACATTCCTTATGGTCCACAACCACTGAACCAATTCCTTTACATTTTGGACATTTAGTTTTCAAACCTAAAACCTCTTTATATGCTAAATTTCTGTTTGAATAAATCTGAATTATTACTAACAATTAAATCTCTTTGATTTTGGTACTCTTTTGCCTGATTCATCATATCATTGGCTTCATAACCATAATTGGTACCAGTATAATTTGATTCAATTTCAAAACATTCGATAGCTTCCTTCAACAAATCAACAGCCTGAAGCTTAAACTGAACTTCCTGAATAACAGTGTTGATATAGTTCTGATGAACGCTGTTTACATCTGCTGAGAAGTCGCTTTGAATTTCAAGCAGCTTTGATAAACTTCGATTATAATTATCCCCTGCAGATTCCGCTTTTTCCATCGAATCATAAAAATATTTGCTGTTTGTTAATTCCACTGCCTCATTGTAGTCGCTATCCCCCTTGACAATACCATCGCTAATCTCATGCATTGATTTGTTCATATTATCAGTAGAACTGTCAACAAAAAGGATAGCTGTTGAAATAAGAAGCAGAACTACAACAAAAATTATTAATTTAATATAACTAGACACGATATATTTTATATAAAAACAAGTAATTAAAATTTTTCATGACAAAAAATAAATAAAAAAAAAGAAGTTTAAAAATTAATTTTAAACTTATTCGCTGGACCAGAGTCCGTGTTGATTACAGAATGCTAATGCTTTTACATCATCAGTAGAGTTGACGGTGAATGTAGCTTCTGCAACATCTCCAGGTTTGAAGCATTTTGCGTATTGTTCTCCGCCAGCTTCAATGATTAAAAATTGGATGTAATGATCATCATCCATTGGGTGAGCAGCTTCACCGACTTTAGCGGTTACTTTGTCACCATCGATTTCAACTACAGGTTTGTGTTTAGGTGATTTTTCACCTTCAGTTTGGACAGGGAATTCAAGCATGTGGTCAGTACATACTTTTTCATCGCCTTCAGCTAAAACTTGGATAATACTTCCACAGTCATCACATTTTAATATTTTTGCCATAATAAAACATCTCCTTATATTAGGTTAAATATAATTTATTTGACAAAGTATTTATTATTATTGATTGTTTTCATAATAGTTTTCGATAGCTGCCTGAAGCCCGTCTGCTGCAAGGTTTGAACAGTGCATCTTAATTGGTGGAAGTCCATCCAATTCTTCTGCAACATCATTTCTTGAGATTTTCAAGGCTTCCTCTAAAGTTTTTCCGACGGCTATTTCTGTAATCATACTGCTTGTTGCAATGGCTGCTCCGCAACCGAAAGTCTGGAAAGAGATATCTTCAATAACTTCATCTTCATTAACCTTAATGTAAATTGTCATCAGGTCCCCACAGGTTGGGTTTCCAACAGTACCAACACCATTGGCATCTTCCATCATTCTACAGTTTCTAGGGTTTGCAAAGTGATCCATAACTTTTTCTGAATAATCCATAATTAACACTTCCTACAGTTGTCTTCATGTTTTCTACACATTATATTATCGTAATCCAGCTCCTGATTCCATAAAGGAGACATCTGTCTTAATCTTTTGACTGCTTCTGCAACAGTATTGACAAATTCATCCACATCAAAAGCATCGCTTTCCGGTGCCAGGGAAATTCTTAAAGAACCATGAACATCAACAGGGTCAAGACCTAAAGCAGTCAATACAGGTGATGCTTCAAGAGTATTTGATGAACATGCAGAACCTGTTGAAGCCTGATAACCTTTAGCATCCAATAGAAGAATCAAAGATTCTCCTTCAATAGCTTTGAATCTGAAGTTGACAAGGTTCGGCAATCTGTTTTCTTGATCACCATTTAGGTATGCTTCAGGAATTGTGCTTAACACCTTATCGATTAACTCATCACGAATTGAGGATAATTTTTCATAATGCTCTTCCAATTGCTGGCTGGCCAGTTCACATGCTTTTCCAAATCCTACAATTCCAGGGACATTTTCAGTTCCGCCTCTGATTCCTTTTTCCTGTCCTCCTCCATGAATGAGAGGTACAACACGAGTTCCTTTTCTGATGTATAATGCTCCAACACCCTTTGGACCATTGATTTTATGTGAAGATAAAGCAAGTAAATCAATATTTAATTTCTCAACATCCACATCAATTTTACCGAAACTTTGCACTGCGTCGACATGGAACTTGATTCCTTTTTCACGTGCAATTTTACCAATCTCTTCAATTGGCTGGATTGTACCGATTTCATTGTTAGCATGCATTACACTGATTAAAATGGTTTCATCAGTAATTGCTTCTTTTAAATCTTCGATTTCAATTATACCGTTTTCATTAACCGGCAAGTATGTTACCTTAAAATCAAGAGATTCCAAAAATCCCAAAGTATTTTTAACAGCAGGGTGTTCAATATTGGTTGTAATAATATGTTTACCTTTTTTAGCCAATTTAAAAGCTATTCCCTTAATTGCAAGGTTATCAGATTCTGATCCTCCGCTTGTGAAATAAATTTCTTCAGGTTTTGCATTGATTGCATCGGCCACCCTTTGGCGAGCCAAATCCAACGCCTTTTTTGATTCACGACCAATTCCATAAAGAGTGGAAGGGTTTCCGAACTCTTCAGTGAAATACGGTTTCATTTCGTTGAAAACTTCCTCACTAACTTGAGTAGTTGCTGAGTTATCTAAATACATTTCTTTATCTCCCAATTGTTTTTTAAAAATATAAAAAATTATAATATAAATATTTTAAGTGATTAGACAGTAACTAGATACTGTCTAAAGCCTGACTTAAATCCTCAATTAAATCATCAACATCTTCAAGACCTATTGAAAGCCTGATGAAGTCAGGTGTGACACCGGTAGCTTCCTGCTCTTCAGGAGTCAATTGCTGATGAGTTGTACTTGCAGGATGGATTGCGAGGCTTTTTGCATCACCAATGTTTGCAAGAATGGAGAACAGTTCTAGTTTTTCGATTACTTTTCTTCCAGCCTCTTCGCCGCCTTCAACACCGAAACCTAAAATACCTGCAAAGTTATCTTTCAAGTATTTTTTGTTGATTTCATATGTTGGATGTGATTCCAATCCAGGATAGTTTACCCATTTGACTTTTGGATGTGCTTCAAGGAACTTTGCAACTTTAAGAGCATTTTCTGAATGTCTTTTTACACGTACATCCAAGCTTTCAAGTCCTTGCAGGAATATGAAGCTGTGCACAGGTGCCTGTGTTGCACCGAGGTCTCTTAAGAGTCTTGCTCTTGCTCTTACTGTAAATGCAATGTTTCCAAGTTCAGGAACATCACCGAATGCATCCCAAAATACCAATCCATGGTAACTTGGGTCCGGTTTTGTGAAATTGTTGAATTTACCATTTCCCCAGTTGAATTTACCTGAATCCACAATGTATCCTCCAACAGCAGTACCGTGGCCTCCGACATATTTGGTGGCTGATGCAGCAATTACATCAGCGCCATGTTCAAGAGGTCTGACTAAACCAACGCCGACAGTGTTGTCCACAATCAATGGAATATCATGTGAGTGTGCGATTTCTGCAAGTGCTTCGAAATCCGGCACATCCAATTTAGGGTTTCCGATTGATTCAACATAAATTGCCTTGGTCTTTTCATCAATTGCATTTTCGAAAGCATCCAAATCCTGTGAGTCTACAAACTTAACATCTCTTGCGAGATCCTTGAAAGTGTAGTTGAACAGTTGGTATGTTCCACCGTAAAGGTTGTCTGCTGAAACAATGTTGTCTCCAGGCTCGGTTACATTCAATATTGCATATGAAATTGCTGCAAGACCACTTGATGTTGAAATACCGGAGTTACCACCTTCGATAGCAGCAATCCTTGCTTCAAATACATCACTGGTAGGGTTTGTTAATCTGGAGTAAATCTGTCCAAATTCTTGAAGGGCGAATCTTCTTGCAGCCTCATCTGAGTCTTTAAATACATATGAAG
>NZ_CAMVPN010000079.1 GCF_947169325.1 uncultured Methanobrevibacter sp.
TCTTTAATGATTTCAGCAGAAATTTTATCTAAGAATGATCTTCCTGCTGGGGAAACAACTCTTCCACCTTCAACTTTTTCTACATAACCTGCGTCTTCCAATTGATGAAGGGCGGTTCTGATGATAGATCCACTTCCTTTTCTGAAAACTTCAGGACGTACGCCACGGTCTTTTTTGCCACCGTAGAAAGTTCTTAAACTCATTACACCTACAGGACCGTCCATGTAAACTCTTCTGATGATGGAAGCAGTTCTAATATACCACCAGTCAGCACTTTCCGGTTTTCTTTCTTTGTGAACACCGGTTTTTACAAAATTGGACCATGCAGGGGAATTGATTTTATCGTTATTTTTTAATTCTTCTGCGACTTTTTTAATTAATAAATCTGCAGGTACATCAAATACAGTAGTCATATTAATTCTCCAATATTTTATTAAATAATTGTAGCTTAATCCACTGTAAATTTAAGACCTAAAAAATAGGGCCTGTAACTCTAAATTTAAAATGTTTAAGGCTTTTTCTTGTAGATTACAGCAACGTGTCCTCTAACGTCAATGAGCTGCGCTCTTGTCTTAGAGACAATTTCATCGATGTAATCATCTTTATTTCTAGCGATATTTTTTGCAAATTTAAGTTTGACAATTTCATTGGCCTTGAGCTGGCGTTTGATTTCCTCAATGACATTGTCATTGACGCCGCTTTTGCCGATGTTGATTGTCATCGCACCAAGAGCCCTATTCATCATTTCCTTTTTTGTATGACTCATATTTAGCTCTCCTTTTTAACTTTTTTTCCCTGCGATAGGGAATTTTCATTACATGACCACATTCACCACAAAAAATGTTAACTTCTGAATTAACTAGCCGGACGGTGCAATTATGGCCAGGATAGAGGAACTTCTTGCATTTCCTGCAATACCTTCTCGCCCATTTTTCAGGGATTTTGGTATTGTACTTTGTGGACAACTTCAAAGCAAGCTCTGTATAGCGATCGGACCTCTCCGGATGGGTGATGAATTCCATCTCGGCACGCTCAAAAAGAATGTTCATTCTTTCAATCGCTATGTCAATCATCCACTTTGGTCGTTTTCCTCTACTCAAAAATATCCTCCTTTAAAATGTAGGATATAATATTCAAAATTGAATTAAAATGATTTGCGCAAATTAAAACAAAAACCATAGTTAGAATAACCTTAGGTTAATATGAATATTAAGAATAAATATGTTCATGCCCATTTATAAAGGTATGTATTTTTTAAAGTATTTTAAATAATGGTGGAAAAAATAAAAAAAATAAGGGATTAATAAAATCCGTATACTCTTTCAATACCTTTAATTTTATCAAAATGATGCAATTCTCCTAATTCCATGATTTTGCATAGTATGCAATATAGTACAATCTGAAAAATTAATGTTTCTATTATAGAATTTAAACTGCTCAAATGATTTTTCATAATCTTCATCAGATAGAAAATCAAATATATTGAAACTGAGTAATTGATGTTTCAAATCATCCAAATCCCCTAAAAAATTATACTTATCAATACTGTTCAAAACTTCAAGAAGTACAGTGACATTGGTGACTTTTGTTTCATTTTCTAAAAATGGTTTCATCTATATTTGGCAAGGATACCTCGACCTCTTTTAGGTCGAGGAGGAATTGCCGTTTTGTTTAGTTTGTAAACTAATATAAAGTTTACCCCCTATTCCTGGGTAAGTTTAGCCTTCGCCAATGTTATTTGAGAGTTTTATGTGAGCAACACTGTTCCTACCATCTCAGAACTGTTTAATCACCCACCTTAGAGCTACAGACTAGGCTTAAACATCTGTAGGTAACTATTATATTTCTCAATAACGTAGACTTATTAATAATAAGTCTGAGGCTATTCAACTAGTGGATTGTGAAAATAACTCACAATCCACGACCTCTACAGGTCGTGGTAGTTGAACCTCCTTCTTTAAACCTTGTAAGACATATTCTTCAATTAAATCATCTGGATTTAATTGTTTTATAGCTGCCTGTTTATTTAAATCCTCAAGTAATGCATCCTCAATGTCAAAACATATCTTGGCCATATTATCACACTTAAAATATGTTTAAAACACACTTAAAGATTTAGTTAACAAGCATTGATTAATTAGCTAGAACAATCAATATAATATTTAACTCCATCATATATTGAGGTTATAGAAGTGTGCAAAAGCACAAAAATGACCAATAAAAAAATAGGGCAAAATTGTAGTGACTTCGTAAAATTGAAGCCATATGGTAAAATTGTTGTGAGAGTGTAAAATTGTTCCCATACAATAATTTAGATATTTCAAAAATAGAAGATACTGGGAGTTTAACAACATCATTTATTTTAATGTTGTGAATGATTTAATTCAATGAAATATGAAACTATTTAAAATTATCAACTGTTGATGTGGATTTAATCAGGGATTTGATATCAACCAATCCATATAATCAATGTGACCTACATCAAAAGATTTCCTGCCGTCAATGACATCACTTAAAACTTCAACAATATCATCAACAGACAACTCTGTGACGTCTATTTCAGATACTTCCTCACCATAAATGTCATAGGCTTCGGCAGTGCACACACCCATGGCTTCAGCCTCGAGGTTTTCACGGATTTTAGCTTCAGAGTAGTCACGCCCTTCAAGCCTTGATTTTAAAACATCAGGATGTACCCTTAAAACGATAACATTATCGGCGCCTGAGCAGAGATGAGACAGATGGCCTTCAAAAACTATAAGTTCGCCGCTGTGTGAAATAATCTCTGAAACTTTCTCATCCAATGCATCAATGTCAATGACCTTGTAGCCTTTCTTATCATCGATTCCCAAAACGAAGTCATTTTCTAAAGCTAAATCGTTAATTTTAATCAGTCTGCAGTTTAATTTATCAGACAATACTTCACTGACTGTTGTCTTTCCGGTACAGGGAGTGCCTGTTATAAAAATAGCATGTTTCATAATAATCAAAAAAAGAGAGGGATTATTTTTTGAGAATAACCCTTAATACATCTTCATCTTCAAGAACGTGGTCGGGACCTACCTTCTGGCCTGGGAATTTGACTGATGTTCCCCAGATTTTAGCATGACGGAAGTTCTTGACGAATTCCCTGTGGAGCTTTCCGCATGCGTCGATTACGGTAGAGCCTTTTTTGATAACCAGCGGATCTTCCATGTCCGCCTTTCTTCCCTGAGGTTTGAGGTATACTCGAATCAGGTCCAGATTGTCGAATATCAAGTCCTTAAGCTCATCGATGTTGGTATTCTTGTCGGCGGAAATCGGAATGAAATCCGGAATGTATTTCTTGAGCTCTTCAACATAGGCATCATCGACCAAATCCACCTTGTTGAGCAGTATAAGCATAGGAACGTATGACTTGTTGCGGTCAAGCACGTCAATGAACTGGTCCATTGTAACGTCGTCCCTGAATAGAACATCTGCATTGATGTATCCATATTCGTTGAGAATTGACCTTATTGTCTTTTCATCCATATGTGTCAGTTTGCAGGTGGATGAAACCTTAACACCGCCCAGCTTTTTCCTTTTGACAGTAACGTCAGGCGGCTGTTCGTTTGGTCTGATTCCAATAGCCCTCAATTCCTTCAGGATGACCTTGATGTGCTGCGGATTGAATGTATCAAGCACCACCAGAATAAGGTCTGCAGTTCTTGCAACGGACAAAATCTCCTTACCTCTTCCCTTGCCGCTGCTTGCACCTGTAATGATTCCCGGAATATCGAATACCTGAATCTTGGCATTCTTATGTTCCATTACTCCCGGAACGATGTCCAAGGTGGTGAACTGGTAGGCTCCAACCTTACTTTCCGCATTGGTAATGTTATTTAATAATGTGGATTTTCCCACGGAAGGAAATCCTACAAGCACGACTGTAGCGTCTCCTGATTTTTTGACGTGGAAACCCTGGCCTTTGGAACCGCCGCTGCTTCTTTGCAGAGATTCCTCTTTTAATTTGGACAGTTTGGCCTTAAGTTTACCAATGTGGTGAGAAGTAGCCTTATTATATGGTGTCTTTTGAATTTCTTCTTCAATATCCTTTATTTTCTCTTCAATCCCCAATTTAAATCACCAAAAGGTTATAAAAATAAAAAAAAAGTTTATAGATTAGGAAAAATCCCAATCTAAGTATTTGTTGAATTGCTGCTGGAAGTGGAGTTGCTTGAAGTGCCTGAGCCTCCGCCAGCAACAGTGTTTCCAAAGTTCACGTTGAACAGCATTACACCAGATTCTGTGTGAACCGGTTCGAAAATGTTCTGACCTGCTCCTCCAAGTAAGTATAGTTGAGTGAACATTGAATTGGACAGCTCATTACTTATGAGAATTGGAGTGTAGTCGTTTCCGGTACCCATCAGGAACAGTGTGAAGTTGGCGTCTTTGACATCACCGACTGATTCGTTTTTCATGATGTAACCGTCTTCAATGACGATTATGTTTGAAATGTTCAGTGGGTTGTATGGAGTGTCGTTAACCATAATCTGTTGACCGTTTTCAGTGTAGACCGCTTCAGTGTATCCTGAAGTGGTGTTGTTTCCAGTTCCTCTGGTAATCACTGCATTGATTGTCATACCTTGGTCATCAAGCAATACAACTTTACCAGTGCTTCCAGGCTGAACCTGCACTGAACCTGATTGAGGTATGTAGTAGTTGTAGTTTTCAGATGTCTGGTTTTCGAAGTTCCAAGCACCGAAGTAAGTCCACCAACCTGCTTTTTGAAGCATATCTGAAGATGCGACAAATATTACAGGACGTATATCCTCAGGGTGAGTCAGTTCGGTTACGTTTTTAGCCTGTTCAGCATTCAAATTATATTTGCTTGTCAATGCCTTTTGAGCGTCGCTTGCAGTCATTGGCAAGATGTCAATTAAGATGTCTGTTGCCTTACCTGCATCGCCTGTGTATTCAATCAACATGTTTTGAGGCTCTGTACCGGAGGTATCCAACATCCTGAAGATTCCTGCGGACAGTTCCAGATTGCTTGTAGTCATCGCCTGACCCAGCCAGAATGCACGGTCACCTGACTGAGAACCCCCATCGAAGGTTACTTGCCTGTCGGCAGCAATCTCGAAGAGGTAACCGAAGTCCCACCAGGATGTGAGTACGGTATCATTGTCGGTATTTTCATTAACCCATGTCATTGCATTCCACATTGCATCACTGGTACCCGGCACAACATTTTCTGAAGTCAGGTATGCACCGCAGACTGACGGTGTTATCAATGCGAGCACTAAAGCTATTACAAGCACATATTTCTTAAGAGGCACTTTTTTGCTTGCGACATTCGGTTTGATAGCATAAACAGTAACCAGACCGATTGCAACGATAGCCATGAACAATACGACTGCATAAATTGTATTGATCTGTGTCAGTGGAATGGCTGCAAGGAATCCTAAGATAAAGAGGATTGCAACAATCCATTTGTCATTGTCAAGCTTATTTTTGAAGTAGTCGATTGCAAATCCTACAAATATACCTGCCATGAGACCGAACGGAAGTACGATTGTGGTAATGAACCTTGAACCTCTACTTACAGCAAGGGCTGTGATTACAACCCAAACGATGAAGAGTGTCGCATACAATACGGTCAGGTGTTTTGAAGCGAATATGTCATTGCTTGAACCGAAGTCCATGTTTGAAATGTTGATTTTTGATTTTAAGTCGTCATCCAATTTTGTAGCGGAAGCTTTCCTTTTACCTTTTGGAGGTTTTTTGGTAGTGCCTGCAGGAGCTTTGACCTTATCCTTTCTGAATTTCAAAGCTTTGGACACTAATGTGTACATTACAAACAATCCTGCGAACAATATGGAGATACCGCCCATACCGTTTACTACTCCGTTGGTGTTTGCTAAAAATGCTGAAGTCATACCTGAACCGAGCAGGTTAGGCATTTGCATCTCTGCAACGGAAACGAGAACGTTCGGGAATCCACCAATGGAACGGGAAGCGGATTGCAGTGAAAGCAAGCTTAGCAAGTTATTGAAAATGTTTAATGCACCATCCAGGCCTCTGAATATTGCAATAGAACCGAAACCTATTACGGCCAAGATGACAAGGGAGATTACAACGTTCTGACGGATGAACCACATTAGCTTGCTAGAATATTCGTCCTGGTTGTCTTCCCCGATATTGAAGATGTAGCATGCAATCAAATAAGCGACCGCAAATATTCCCATAAGACCTATGTAAAAGATATAACCAGTCCATGATATGGAAAAGAGTCCTATTGAAATCATTGATATGATTGCAAACAGCACTTTCAATATGATATTTTTTGCCCTTATACATTCAACGAAGAAGAATATGAAGAGCAGTGAGAATATGTAATAAAACATATCTGTATCGAAAAATCCTGGGAATGTGTGCGCAAAGTAGTTCGGAGCAAGAACTATAATGACTGTGGCCACGATGGCTCCCCAGTCATTGGTCAGTCTTCTGGCAAAGATGAATGCCGGAATTACGGCCAATGTTGAAATGACTGCTCCAGTCCAGAATGCGACTTCTCTTACAGACATGTCGCCGAAGAACTGGCCGGCCCAGTCATGCAAGAACGAAGTAATATATACAATACCCAGTTCGTAATTAATCTGATTACCGGTAGGAGCGTACCTGTGCATATCCCACTCGCTACCATTTACCATTTCGTCCCCTACATAGCCGTGATCTACATAGTCTTCAGTCAACCTCAAGTTATAATATGAATCCATTTCACTGAAATAAGGAAGACCGGAAGAGTCAACATATTCCCCTTTAGCTTCTAGGGGAAATGCATTCAAATCGGCTGCAGGAGCTTTTAATGCAAATACAATAGCCAATAAAACCAGTATGATAACAACTGATTTTGCTACTGTCATCATTGTTTCTCTATTCATCAAAATCCTCATTTTTAGTTTATTTTAAAAAAACAATTGCCTTTCATGACAATTTCATGAATCATTAAAGTAAAAATTCTTTAATTAATATCGATATTAAATTGGACTTCTCCAACATGAGCGATGGAGATTCGCACACCTGAACCAAAAAGTACATTCAGGAATTTACTGCATCGCAGTCCGTACGATTTCAAATAACAGTACAGTTTATCCGCAGATTAAAGGGCGAATATACAGTACCAATTGGATAAAAATATTATAATATTTTTATTAAGATATATTTATAGTTTTTAACATTATTAAGTATTTTGCATATCCCACATTATACAATATAATATATATACTCATGAAAAATAAGTACAGAATTAAAAAACATGAAAAATATTTCAAAAAAACAAAAAAGTCAGGAAAATAGTGTACAATGCACTAAAATCCAACATCATTTAAAATTTGTAAGAATCATTTTAACTTGCTTTCCAGCTCCTCGAGTGAACATGTGAAATTGCACTTAGGAAAACCGCTGCATCCGACAAATTCACCGAATCTTCCGGAACGCTTAAGCAAATCCTTTCCGCATTTAGGACATTCCCCTACAACCTTAGGGTCATGAGGCTTGGTGGCCTTTTCCTTTCCGCAGTTAGGATCAAGACACATTTCCTGCTTGTTCTTGCCCTTTCCTGCAACAATCATCGGAAGGCCGCATTTTTCACATTTGCTCTTGATGATTGTGGCGTTTCTTGGAAGTGAGTATGTGACATTGCAGTCAGGGTAGTTTGTGCATCCGACAAAGTCGCCATAACGTCCGGACCTTTTAACCAGCTTTCCGCCGCATCTGCATGCACCGACAATGTTGCTTGCCTGGTATGCCTCGTAAAGCTTTGATCCTATGCCCTGCATGTTCTTGTCGATGTCGCCTAAAATCTCCTTGACGTCCTTTTCGCCCTCATCGATTACGCTTTCCTTTGTGGTCTTGTCCTGGTTTATTCCTTCAAGCTTAATTTCCAAATCCCTTGTAAGCTTTTCGGAAGTCAGGTTATGACAGTATGTGGTCAGTGTGTCAATCAGGTCCTCGCCCAATTGATTTACTTCGATTTTGGTGCCGTCAATGTACTGCCTGTCATATAGCTTATCGATAATGTCAGCACGTGTGGCCTTGGTTCCGAGGTTTTTCTTTTCAAGTTCCTTTATTAATGAAGCCTGATTATATCTTGCAGGAGGCTTTGTCTCCTTCTCATCGGAAATCAGCTCCTTGACGCTCATGACATCTCCCTCTTCGACTTCAGGGAACCTTTCATCATCGATTTTTTTGAACGGATAATGAGCCATCCATCCCTTATGGGTGACCCTTCGGCGTTTGAAGCGGAACTTTTCGCCTTCAATATCCAAGGTAGTGCTCATGGTCTCGAATTTCGCTGATTCGAAAAATACAGCAATGAACCTGTAAACGATCAGATTGTAGATTTTCTGCTCGTCACTGCTTAGTTTTGCAGGCAGTATTCCGGTAGGGTGAATCGGAGGGTGAGCAGCATCAGTCTTTCTTCCGTTGTGAGGTTTAAGCTTGGAAGGAAGCTCGTCAATGTGCTTTTTGAATTCAGGATTTCCTGCAAGCTGTCTGAAAATATTGTCGAATCCTAAACTTTCAGGCAATACCTGTGATGAAGTACGAGGATATGAAGTGTAACCTGCACTGTAAAGGTTTTGAGCGGCAATCTGAGTTCTTTTAGGTGAAAATCCGAATACGCTATACGCTTCAGCCTGAAGACCGCTTAAGTTAAATGGAACTGGAGGTCTTGTCTTTGACTCGGAGAGCTTGATTTTATCAACGACGGCATCCTTGCCGTTGCACTTGTTGAATATCTCTTCAGCCAACTGCTTATCAAAAATGTTTCCTGCAACGTGCTTGATTTCAATATCTTCGAAGTCAAGAATCGCCCTGATGACCCAGTAAGGTTCAGGCACGAACTCACGAATTTCCTTTTCACGTTTAACAAGAATTGACAGGGTTGGAGTCTGAACCCTTCCAACGGATAACTTTAAAAATCTGTGCTTGGTTTTTCTAACGGAGTTGGATAATGCGATTGAGAGATTCATTCCGAAGTAATAGTCAAGTATGTGTCTTGCGATACCGTTATCGACCTGATGCATGTCAATGTCTATTCTGTTTTCATAAGCGTCCACAATGTCCTTTTTTGTCAGTGTGGAGAACTTCATTCTTGATGCCTTGCTCAATGAGTCTTCGCCGCAGGCATATTTCAATGCATTGAACCCAATCAATGTCCCTTCAACGTCATAATCGCATGCATGGATATATGAATCAGCGTTTTTGCCCACCTTCTTGATTGTTCTCAAGTAATCACGGGTGAATGCACTGCTTTTGCTTACCTCATGTGAAGGAGCCCAATGAAGGTCAAAGGAAACCTTGTACCTTTTTGACTTTTCCGGAACCAGTGAGTACAAATGACCGACACCGGATACGACTGTGATGTCCTTGGAATCACGTGTAAGTTCCCAATATTTGACTTTCTTATTATAGACTTTCTTTTTAGCACCGGGCGATAAGGCTTTTGCTATCTTTTCAGCAGAACTAGGTTTTTCGCAAATTATTACTTCATGCATTAATTAATCCCCAACCAAATTTTTACAAATAATATTTTAATGAAAGTTATGATATAAAAAGATTTCTATTGAAAAAAATCTTATGAAAAAAAATAGTGATATAATGCTTAAATCGCCTAAAAAAGAATCATTCCTTTTTAGGAGTCAAGTCTTCATTGTAAAAACGGTAAAAATCAGCACAGAAATCACAGATTGGATATTTTCCGTTTCTATAATATCCCAAATCGGCTTTTGCCATGTCAAATTCCTTACCGCAAATAAAACAAGTTTCGATTTTTTCTTCTGACATGCTATTACCTAAAAAAATAAAAAAATAGAGGTTAATTGCTTAACCTATATTGTATTTTTGCAAGAGTAAGATCTCTTCTGTGGAAACTTTTCCACCTTGTTTAAATTTAGCAAAGATTTCTTCAGCTCTTTCCCTTTCTTCACGGTTTTTGTTAGGACCGGAACTTCCTTTGTTATCGTTTTTCCTTTTCTTAGGTTTGTTGGAACCTAATTTTTTGTTGATAACATGGATGTCGCTTAAGATAGCTTTGAATTCTTCATGTTTAGCGGAAGCGTTTTTACGTGCTTCGATGAATTTCTTATGAGCTTCGTCAGCTGCGGTTCTGATGTCATCGGTTTTTCTGAAGTAGGTGAGCATTTCTTCGTGAGCTTCTTGAGCCTGTTCGGAAAGTTTAATAACTTTTTCGTGCTCTTCTTCAGATTTCTTTTTAAGTTCTTGAGCTTCGGTTTTAACGGATTCATCTTCGTGAATTTCCATTAACTGTTTTCTTAAATCATTTGCATTTTTAACAAGTTGATTCTCTTTTTTGATGTCTAAAACGCGAGTTTCAATGATTTTATCAATCTTTTTGATTTCGTTTTCTATTTTGATTTTATCGCGTTTACCTGAAGACCATTCAAGACTTTTGATTTTGTTATTAGCTTCGTTACGGGCTTTTTTAGCTGCTTCAACTTCTTTGTTGATTTCGTTACGTTTGTTTCTGAATTCAATAGCCTTATTTAAGTTTTCTTTCAATGATGCGTTTAATTCATCACGGATTTTACGTTGTT
>NZ_CAMVPN010000080.1 GCF_947169325.1 uncultured Methanobrevibacter sp.
CAACTTTTACTTCATCGAGATCCCATTTGTCGAATAATTTACTCATAAATATAACCACCTTATCTTACAGGTTTTTCTATTTTTCCACTTACCATTTCGGATAAAGCTACGTTGTTAACTTTGGAAACTTTCCAACGGACTCCAGGAATATCACCCATGGATCTTCCAGATGGTCCACCGATTCCTTCAATCATTACTTCATCGTGCTCATCGATAAATCCGATAGCGCCGTCACCTGGTGCGAAAGCAGTTAATTGTTTACCGTTTTTAATCAATTGAACACGTACACATTTACGGATAGCTGAGTTAGGCTGTTTTGCTTCTATCCCTACTTTTTCGATTACGATTCCTCTAGCTTGAGGAGCTCCTTCGAGAGGGTCCGCTTTTACGTCTAACCTTAAAGCTCTCCTTTTATAATCTACATCTTTCCACTTAAAATTTTGTCTATTCTTTTTAAGTTTTTTTGCAGCAAAAAGTCCTGGCATAATTTTTCCTCTAAATCTTTTTGTTAAAATACATATCTAAGAATCCACCGCTGCGATTTATACTATAGCCTATAGTACAATCTAAATTCTGAGATACAATCAGTAATAATAAATAATTAGATAAAATACATTATCTAAAAGAAGATATCTTGAAATGAAATTCAAAACTTTGACAAAAAGCACACATAGTCAAGTTATAAAAAAGTACAGATATCTTAAGATAAAATATATATTTCAACCTTTATAAAGGTATGTTTTTTTGCAGTGAAAATAAAATAAAAAAAGTATTTTTTAAAAAAATAAATTAAAATAAAATAGCTATGGAGAAGCTATTTTAAAATAATATTGTCAATATTATGTTGTCTATTTGCTAATAATTTAGCTCTTTCAATATTGATTCCATTCTTACCGATAGCAATACGTTTGTTGGTATTGTCTGCTGTGACAGTAGCTATTTTTTCGCCTGACTGTTTTTGACTAATCTTAACAGTTTGTAACTTTGCAGGGGATAAAACATTCTTAATAAATTGTATCGGATCATCGTCAAGTTCGATGATTTCGACTCCTTTATCTACTGCTCTTTGAACTTTAGATACGGAACTTCCCTTTTTACCGATGGCAAGTCCCATGTCACCATTCTTAACAACGAAAGTAACTTTTCCATGTTCATCATCGATAATGCAATCCTTAACCATTGCTCCAGTCATATTTTCGAAAAGAGCTATGAATCTAATCTCATTTGCACTTAATTTAATAGACACTTAAATCTACCTCAAATCGTCTAATATTGTAGAATCTCCTGGATCGTTTACGATTAATGTAGCAACAGTGAAAGGTTTACCACAAACAGAACCCAAATCTACACTAGTTCCATCATATACGATGAATGGAATTTCGGAAAGATTTGCATAATATTCAACATCTTCAAGAATTTCTTTAGGAGCGTTAGCAGCAACTACAACGAGTTGACCTTTTCCTAATTTTAAAGATTGAATTGATTTTTCAGAGCCTAAAGTCACATCACCAGTGTCGACAGCTACTCTGATTCCTCTATCTACGTCCATCATCTAGCCTCCTATTCATTTTTATAATCCATTTTGACACCGACAGAACCGGTACCAAGAGGTATTGGTTGTCCAATAATAATATTTTCGATGATACCTGTTAAATCATCCACTTCACCGCGAATACTTGCGTTGAGCAGATGTTTACCAGTTTCTTCAAAAGCTGCACGAGCTAATACACTTGATTTTTCACCACTGATACCATGTCTTCCGATGGATTTTACAATACCTTCTGAAGTCATGATGTCAGCAACAAGCATGATATGTCTTACGTCCACACTAAGACCCTGTTCTGAAAGAGTGTTTTGAGCTTCGTTGATAATAGATTGACGAGCAGCTTCAATACCTAAAACTTCACCGATTTCGTGAATGTTGTTTGTAGTGGTTCTTACATGGTCGATACCTTCCATGTCGAGGATTTCCTTGAGGTTGGATCCTTCTGTGTGGATAATCCATTCAACATCATCCTTACGGATAATGACCTTACCGATTCCTTTAATACCACTTATCTGCAAATCACGAACCTTGTCTGCTAAAAGACGAAGTTCACGTATTTCGAACTTGGAATCAGACTTGTCTGATTTGTTAGGGGAAATTGTGATTGTATCATTTGAAATAGTAGATTTCTTGAAAGTCTTTTGAATGATAGCTTCAATTTCTTCCCTGTCAAGTCTTTTCTCTTCAATTTTCCTATTATCCAGAACCGCTTCCACTTCCATGGTACCGTAGTTGAGGTTGAAGTCGGAGAGAATGTCGTTTACTGTACTCTTACCGATTTTGTTTGCCAGGGTTCTGACAAATTCCTCGTCATTACGTCTTTCCTCATCAAAGTAAATGTCCATGGTTGGAGTAGCGATTTCTTTTCTAGCGTCAACAATCTCAATGAGCCTTGGAAGACCCAATGTTACGTTTAACTCAGTTACCCCTGCATAGTGAAAAGTACGCATAGTCATCTGAGTACCCGGTTCACCAACAGATTGTGCAGCTACTGTTCCAACAGCCTCACCAGCTTCAACGTGAGCTCGGTCATAGGCAGCCTTGAGCTTTCTAATAAGCTCATTTAATTCATCATCAGTTAAGTCTCTACTGATATAAGCTTTAGCTAAATCTTCGATATAACTATCTGGAAAAGCTATATCAAGATTTTCTTCTTCATTGAGTTGAGCAATATCATCTTTTATTTTGTTTATAACATCTTCCATAGTTACACCTACTTAGCAGCACTTTTATTTTTAACCCTTATCTCATCAATGAGCTTGTTCAAGTCTGCAGGTTTACCGAAGTCTGATTTAGCAGGGTCAACACCATCTTCACCGAACATGGTTTGGATAACGTTGCCTTGGTTGTCTGTAACAAGTCCGGTTGTCTTAACCTGCAAGTCCTGCAAAGCATTTACAAGTCTTCTTTGCATGTAACCGGATTGCGCTGTACGAATCGCAGTATCTACAAGACCTTCTCTTCCACCCATTGCGTGGAAGAAGAACTCAATTGGGTCAAGACCTGATTTGTAACTTGAGTGTACAAATCCTTTCGCTTTAGCCCCTAACTCACCTTTCTTGAAGTGAGGCAGGGTTCTGTTGAGGTATCCCCTTTCGATACGTCCACCCCTAACCGCCTGTTGTCCTACACAAGCAGTAATCTGAGTAAGGTTCAGCATGGATGCCCTTGCACCAGTACGTGCCATTACTACGGAGTGGTTTTCAACAGCCATCACGTGGTCGTATGGGTCTTCAGGATACTGTTTACCCATGGTAAGGTAGTTTTCAGCAATGCTACCGGACATGTCCCTAGCTTCCCCGAGAACCTGCATGATTTTCATCTCTAAAGTCTCTTCAAGGCTTCTACCAGGCAAAGCTTGGAGATATCCTTCTTCATAAGATTGAACAAGCATGTCTACTTCTTCCATCTTTTTGTCCAAGTGCTCGTTAATACGGGCTTGAGCTTCCTCAGGAATTTCCTCATCGTTTAGGGAAGTGGTAATTCCGGTTTTCATGATTCCACAGATAGCAAGGTCAGTTGATCTGTCCAGGAACTCTTTAGCTCTTCCAGGACCGTACTCCTTAACGATTTTATCCAGGATTTTACCTGAGAATGAACCGTATGCGGATTCGTCAATTGCACCCTGTGTGAGGATACCGTTTTTGATTACGACATAACCGTCCTGTGCAGGGTAAATTCCATCGTATCCGACGATCCTTTCAAGACCTGTTTCCTCATCAACTTCAGTGATTTCTGATTTGCCTTTAGCAATCTCAGCACCGTACTGCAAGTTCAGGTCATTTGGTAAAAGCAATGAGAATAATTCTTTACCTGTCCACTTATCTCCTTTGTCCTTGAAGATGTATGATTCTTCATCAAAGTCAGGATCATATTTCAAAATCCACTGGTTGGATTTGAATGGTGGAATCTGCAGGTGTGATTTGCGGATAATCTGCAGTGCTTCCTCTTCTGTGAATTCAACTCCGTCCCTTGTCAGGAGATATGCTCCGGAAATGTGGTCGTGAATAGCACCGATAATAGGTCCACCGAACCTTGGAGATAAGATGTGTTCCTGAACACGCATCAGTGATTTCGCTTCAGCACGTGACTCGTCTGTCTGGAAAACGTGCATGTTCATTTCGTCCCCATCGAAATCCGCATTGTATGGAGGACAAACACATAGGTTAAGTCTGAAAGTTTTGTAAGGCAATACCCTTACTTCATGAGCCATCATACTCATTCTGTGCAAGGAAGGCTGCCTGTTGAACAGCACCATGTCACCATCCTTCAAGTGTCTGTCGATGATGAATCCAGGTTCCAGCTGTTCCAGGATGAATTCCTTGGTCTCTTCAGTGACTCTTCTTTTTGTATTGCCGTTTCTTACATAGTTTGCACCTGGGTGGATGTCAGGACCGTTTTCTATGTAGGTCCTCATCTCATCGATGTTCCACTCGTTTACATAAACAGGCACGGTAACTTCTTTTGCAATCATTTCAGGTACACCGACCTCGTTGATACTGATGTTAGGGTCTGGTGAAATTACTGTACGTGCAGAGAAGTTTACACGTTTACCGGAAAGGTTGGAACGGAAACGTCCTTCTTTTCCTTTGAGCCTTTGTGTCAATGTTTTGAGAGGTCTTCCGGACCTGTGTCTTGCAGGAGGAACACCAGATGCTTCATTATCAAAGTAAGTGGTAACGTGATATTGCAATAGCTCCCATAAGTCTTCAACGATCAGTTGTGGAGCTCCTGCTTCCATGTTTTCAAGCAGACGCTGATTGATTCTTAAGATATCAACGAGCTTGTGAGTCAGGTCGTCTTCTGACCTTTCCCCGGTATCGAGGGTAATGGATGGCCTTACGGTTACAGGAGGAACCGGAAGTACGGTTAAAACCAACCATTCAGGTCTTGCAACTTCTGAGTTGACTCCCAAAATGAAAGCGTCTTCGTCTGTGATTTTTTCAAGTCTTTCACGAACTTCAGACGGAGTTAATTTGTAATCTCCCTGACGGATTGTGACAGGCTTGTCGAGAATTATAGCTTCCTGAGGTGCGCCACAGTGAGGACAACAGTATTTCAGGTCAATCTCTTCGTCGTCTTCAGGCATGGCTTTCAATTCCCTTTTAGCGGATTTGTAGACATCCTTCAGGATATTGTTGATGCTTTCCTTGTTGCCCATTGCTTCGCGTATCCTTTCTTCGTAAAACTCAATCTGTTCGTCGTTTAAAAGAATACGGCCACAGTCGTTACAGGTTGAACGCAGGATTTTATGGATGACATCACCAAAACCTACGTGAATGACAGGTCTTGCAAGCTCAATACTACCGAAGTGACCTTGACAATCCCCACCTTTAAAACCGCAAGTCCTACATACTAAACTTGGGTCGATAATACCTAAACGAGGGTCCATTAAACCTTTTTCAATAGGAAAACCATCATCCCCATAAGTATCCGGATATTCGACAGTAACAACAGACATCTTACGAATATCCTCAGGAGACATTAAACCAAAGTTAATTTGCTCAATTTTTTTAATATAATGATCTGTCATATATTGGCTCCTTTAATAAATCTGATTATGCTTTGTCTCCTAAAACTAATTTAGGGAAAATACATAAACTCTTGAGTTCGTCTAATAATAATTTAAATGCGTATGATATTTCTACAGGATAAGTTTCCACATCTCCACAGATAGGACAGTATTTCTTGTTTTTGTTCCTATCAAATACGGCAAGCATTCCACAGTTTTCACAGACAATAGCTTCGTATTTGTCTGATTCATCTAAAAGTCTTTCTTTCAGGGTCAATGCTGCACCGTGTGCAATAAGACAGTCTCTTTCCATTTCCCCGAATCTTAAACCACCTTCACGTGCCCTACCTTCAGTAGGCTGACGTGTAAGCACTTGTACAGGACCTCTGGAACGAGCGTAGACTTTGTCTGTAGTCATGTGGTGTAATTTCTGATAATATGCAACTCCAACGAAGATTTCGGCATCGATTCTTTCACCGGTTACACCGCTGTATAAGGATTCACATCCTGCAGATTCGAATCCGTGATTGATGAGTTGCTGCTTGATTTCATCTTCCAAAGCCTGGTTGAACGGAGTTGCGTCAACTCTTTGACCTTCAAGACAGCCTGCCTTACCTGCAACCATCTCAAGCACCTGTCCGATGGACATCCTTGAAGGAATAGCGTGAGGGTTAACGATTAAATCAGGCACAACACCGAATTCTGTAAATGGAATGTCTTCAGGAGATAATATTAAACCGACAACCCCTTTCTGACCGTGCCTTGATGCGAATTTATCACCAAATTCAGGCTGCCTGGTATCCCTTACTCTGATTTTAGCTAATCTTGAACCTTCGACGGTTTCTGATAAAAGCACTGCATCGACAATACCTTTTTCACCGTGCCTTACGGTTACTGAAGTTTCCCTTCTTCTGTCTGCAACAGTACCGAAGTCCTCTTCAAGGAATCTTGGAGGTGAAGTCTTACCGATTAATACGTCACCGGATTCCACATAGGATTCAGGGTTTACTACACCGTCTTCATCAAGGTTTCTGTATGCCTCTTCAGACCTGTATCCCTTGATGTTTTTGTCAGGCACTTCAAATCTGTCAACCTGACCACCGGCATACCTTTTTTCTGAAGTGTCGTAAGCTCTGAAGAATGAAGATCTTGCAAGGCCTCTTTCGAGAGCACCTTTGTTGATGACCATTGCATCCTCCATGTTGTATCCTTCATAAGACATCAAAGCCACAACGAAGTTCTGACCTGAAGGCCTTAAGTCATAATTAGTTGAATCGATAATACGTGTTTTTACGATTGGAGTTTGAGGGTGATGCAAGAGGTGTGCCCTTGTATCAGTACGTAATGCATAGTTGGAAACATATAAACCTAAAGCCTGTTTTGTCATACCCGCTTCCATTGTGTTCCTTGGTGAGGAGTTGTGGTCTGAGAACGGAATGATTCCTGCACAGATACCTAACATGGTAGCAGGGTCGATTTCAAGGTGAGTGTGGTCCTCATTCAAGTCAGCTAAGGTCATTGCAATGTATGAGTTTTCCTCTTCTTCGGCATCGAGGTATTCAATGAGGCCTTGAGCAATCAAGTCGTCCCATTTCAGTTTTCCGTTTGCGACTTTGTTTAAATGCTCTTCTTTTAAGAGAGGTTCTCCTTCTTTAACGATGATCAATGGCCTTCTTGCCCTACCCGGGTCATTGAATATGTAAATTTCATCATTGTCTTCGTAATAGGTAATGTTCATTTCATGGGAAACGAGTCCTGCCCTTCTTTTTTCCCTCATTTCCTGAGTGAATTCTTCAGGGTTGGTACAGGTTCCTAAAAGTTCACCGTTAATGTAGATTTTGGTCTTTTTGCCAGGAGGAGTGATATTCTTAAGGGTTACGAATAACAGGTTTTCACTGTCATCTACAGTGAAGACATCCACATCAGTGAGATATTCCAAAGCCTTGGTTTCAACAGTATAGTTTCCTTCAGGAACGTTCTTGATTGTACATCCTCCTGCACTGCCGGTAGTTCCTGTGAATTTGAGGTCTTCATTGGACAGTTCTACACTGGCGGCCTGAACAGGTTTGTCCATTTCATCACTGACTGAAACTATAATGTCATAGGTTTGAACCTTTTCAGTTTCGGGTTCATCGATTTCAGTTTCTTTTTTAACTTCTTCAATAGGTTCTTTACCATCAGCTTTTACCATGTCTCCCTCAGAAGGTTCGCTTCCATCGGTTTCGGATGGTTCACCATTATCTGAAGAATTAGTATCTTTTTCTTGGAGATATTCCTCAATAATTGTGTATTTAGTATTAATTTCCTTTAAGCGAGATTCTTTAACTTCTTCATCTTCTTCGTCATTAGCGTCCTTAATGAACTTTTTGTATACTGGTTTAACTTCTTTTAAAGGAACTTCTTCATCAAATCCAAAGAATTCAAAGGCTTCTTTTACTTTATCTTGTTTTTTTCTTGCCAAACATCTCACCTCCCTAAATCAACTCAACATCCATATTTTCAATAACATTAATAATCTCTTGTTCATCTGAACCTTCGGAAATGTTACACATTAAAGCCAAGTTCTTTACCAAACCACAGTTAGGTCCTTCCGGAGTTTCGTTAGGACAGATTTTACCGAACTGTGTTGGATGCAAGTCTCTTGCTTCGAAGTGAGGTTGGCTTCTTGTTAACGGAGATACAACACGTCTCAAGTGGGAAAGTGTACCCATGTAACTGGTTCTGTCTAAAAGCTGACTTACACCAGCCCTTCCACCTACCCAATTACCGGTAGCGATAGCGTGCTTGATGTTTTCAGTCAACACGTCACTACGTACAGCCTGTTTGATGGAAAGTTCCTTACCTCTTGAAAGGCTTCTTTCAAGCTGATAGCTCATGTCTCTTGTCAGGTTTGTGAATGCAACTCTGAACAAGTCTTCCATCAAGTCACCGGAGACTCTAAGTCTTTTGTTGGTGTAGTGGTCCTTGTCGTGAGGTTCTCTTCTTTGCTCAATAACTTCAAGTAACATTTCAGTCATTTCAGCCAAATAAATAGCTTTGTCATAACATTTTTCTTCTTCTGTACCCATATGAGGTAAGAGATAACGGTTTATGACGTCTTTTGCACGTTTAATACGATAATCTTTAGGCATGTTTTTAGCTACTCTGTTACCAATGTATTTGATAGCAGCATTCTGCATGTATTCCCTTCTCTCTTCAATACTCATTCCATCCATTTCATTTTGATCCAATTTCAATGCTTCAAGGGACACTTGAATATCGTCCGCTATCATCATTTGGAAGTTGTTGTCGTCTGAAATTTTTGTAATGATTTCTTCATCTGTAGCTAAACCAAGCGCTCTTAATAAGATAACCAGTGGAATTTCTCCCGGAAGGTATGGGAATGAAATCCTTAAGAAAACTCCATTTTTACGAGGTTTTTTGTATTCCAAAGTAATTCTTGCTCGGAAACCACTTTTGATTGAAGTGACGACTGCTTTTGCGTGTCTTTCTTCAACTTCCCCTAAACGTTCGAGGATAATTTTGTTCGGAGCAATCTCTTCCATAGTAACTACAGCCCTTTCGGAACCGTTTACGATGAAGTAACCTCCCAAATCCTGTGGGTCTTCATGTTTTTCCACCAATTCTTCAGCACTTAAACCATTAAGATGGCAGATATCTGATTTAAGCATAACAGGCAATTCACCAATGTACACTTCTTCCAAAGGATTGTCTTCCCCTTCTTCATTCAATGCCATTTCAAGGTACATGTCTGCTGAATAATTCAGGTTCCTAAGCCTTGCTTCAGTCGGATCGATTTCACTGCTTGATCCGTCTGCTTCTTTATTGGATGGCTTTTCAATACGTACTTTACCAGTTTTCAAAGTGTATTTGCCGTCATCCAATGTAATAGGTTCAGTAATATCGATGATATTTTGAATCCTATTGTTTACAAAATCGTTGTATGACTTGATGTGGTGATCAACCAAATCATACTTATCAAAAAATGCATCAACTAATTTCCAGTTATTCTCTGTCATGGACATCCTCCAGCATTACGTAACGCAATAAAAATAATAAATAAATAAAAAATAACAAACACTAGGATAAACCTAATTACTAATTCATTTAATCATTATTCTTAATTTACTCATAACTATCTCCTTTAAGATAATTCCTCTCAAACTAAGTTCAAAATTTATTATAATGAATTTCTAAAAACAAAAAAATACAGAAATTATACTATATTAAATTCACTTCTAAGATTATATTAAAAACTAATATTATCCTTCTACGATTCTATAGGTAACAAACACTCCAGCAGTTTGGCTTTCACGAGTGATTCTTAAAACATTACCTGGCTCAGCACCTATCACTTCCACAACAGGATCATCAGCCCTTATTTTTGGAAGGTCTTTAAAATCATAGTCAACATCACTAAATTCTTCAGAAATTTCTTCTTCAGTCATGATTTCATGCTTTGGTACGAGCATATGGTCTTGAATATCAATTTTCAAATTTTTTCCTCCAGATAGAAAAGTTAAAATATAAAATTAGAAACAGGCCTGACGGGAATTGAACCCGCGGCCGCTTGGTTAAAAGCCAAGCGCTCT
>NZ_CAMVPN010000081.1 GCF_947169325.1 uncultured Methanobrevibacter sp.
AGGGAATTATTCTTGCAGGTATTATCTTAGGTAAATCTGCATGCCTTTTTGACGGCAAGGAAGCGGTTCAGACCCAATCCTATGGTCCTGAAGCTCGTGGAGGAGCTTCCAAATGTGAAGTTGTCATTTCAGATACTGAAGTCGACTACCCTAAAGTCCAAAGCCCGGATATTTTAGTGGCAATGTCAAACGAGGCGCTGGTGAAATATATAGTGGATTTGAAGGATGAGGGGACATTGATTGTAGATCCTGGAACAACCGACGTTGAGGACGTAAGGGATTTCATAGACGAGCATAATATTAAGGTTTACGAAGCTCCCGCAACAAAGACTGCTACAGACGAAATAGGTCTTAAGATTGTAGCGAATATTGTTATGGTTGGAGCTATTACAAAAATTACTGGGGTCATATCCAAGGAAGCTGCAATGAAAGCCATTGAAGCAAGCGTTCCTAAAGGAACAGAAGAGAAAAACATCAAGGCTTTCGAAGCGGGATATGCCTTAGCGGAATAGGTGTTAGAATGAGATTTTTTGAAAATGTAGCAAAACAGATTTTTAATGAGGAAGGCATTCCTATTTTAGAAGGTCACGTTGCATACTCTCCAGAAGAGGCAATGACCATCTTCTCAGAGATGAATGTTCCTGTTGTTATCAAGGCACAGGTATTGACCGGTGGAAGAGGTAAGGCAGGGGGTGTGAAATTTGCAGAAAACCCTGGTGAAGCATTAAAGGTTTCCGAACAAATTTTAGGTATGGAAATCAAGGGTGAAAAGGTAAAGCACCTTCTGGTTGAGGAGAAAGCTGAAATATTGAATGAATTTTTCGTAACAGTGTCTGTTGACAGAGGCGCCAGAAGACCTGTAATACTAGCAAGTAAGGAAGGTGGGGTTGAAATCGAAAACCTCGCAAAGACAAACCCTGAAAAGATTATCAAATATTATCCAAATCCTTTGCTTGAGTTTTTACCATATGAGGCACGTGAAATTGCACGTAAGATGGGTGTTTCATCCGATTTGATTTCACCGATTGGGGATATCATATGGAAATTATATAACGTATTTGAAAAATATGACGCCGATACAGCTGAAATCAACCCGTTGGTATTGACTCCACAGGGAATAATCGCTGCCGATGCTAAATTGGTGGTTGAAAACGATTCCCTGTTTAGGCATCAGGATTTGGTTGAAAGACTTCACTATAAAAAGAAAGCAGTCGATTTCGTTCAGCTTGACGGTGACATTGCAGTAATCGGTAACGGTGCAGGTCTGACTCTGACAGCTATGGACATGATCAAGCTCAATGGCGGAGAACCGGCAACTTTCCTTGATATTGGTGGTGGAGCTTCAGAACAAATCATCAACCAGGCATTAAGCATTGTTTTGAACTATGACCGTGTTAAAGTTGTATTCCTCAATGTTTTAGGTGGTATCACCAAGGCCGACGACGTTGCCCGTGGGGTAATCAAGGCATTGGATCAGGTCGAGCGTGACGTTCCTATCGTAATCAGGCTGACCGGTACCAACGAAGAGGAAGGCCAAAAGCTATTGGATGATGCAGGCATTCCATACGAAATCTCAATGGAAAAGGCTGCCAAAAAGGCCGTTGAACTTTGTGAAGAAATCAAGGCTGCAGGCAAATAATATGAAATTTTTCGCCATCAATGGGTCTCCCAGGAAAAACTGCAGCACCGCAAAGCTTCTAGACAATGCTCTTGAAGGAGTCAAATCAGTATTTCCCGACGCTTCAGCTGAAAGGATTGATTTGTATGACTTTCCCTTCAACGGATGCAAAAGCTGCTTTGCATGCAAGATAAAAAACGGGCGCCATTATGGCAAATGCGTTCAAAATGACGATTTGAAACCTATTCTCGAAAAGGTGGTTCAGGCTGATGGCATAATATTGGGCTCACCAATCTACTTCAGCGACGTTACAGGAAACATGAGATGCTTTTTGGAAAGGTTCATGTTTCCGTTTGTTGCATACAGCAAAACCGAAACAGTTGAGCATAAGAGGATGCCGTTGGCTTACATATACACCATGAACGCTCCAAAGGAGATATCATACCAGATTGGATACCATGACCTGCATGATCACTTTGAAATGGGTCTGAGCATGGTGTTCACCAAACCTGACCATCTCTATGTCTATGACACATATCAGTTCAAGGACTATTCAAAATACGTTTCGGATGCCTTTGATGAGGCCGAAAAAAGAAAGGTTCGCCAAACACAGTTTCCGAAAGACTTGGAAAATGCATTTGAAATTGGAAAAAAAGTAGCTATTCGAGCAGAACAACACGACTGATTTCAGATTCGTTCACCAACTCTTTACCGCACTCATCACCTATTTTTTTAGCAAATTCCTTCACTTCATCGAATGTCGGCATGTTGTCCAAAGTCAGGCGTTTACGTGATGAGCCGACGCACATGTATGCTTTGACCTCCACGAAGTCGGGGTCTGCCTTTCTGATGAGCTTGGCATATTCCTGCGGATTTTCCATGTTTCTTCCTCGAACACAGGTATTTCGTATACATGTACGGGAGTTGAAACTGGCAAGTGTTTCCAGTGATTCGTTTAAATTGCTCCAAGCATCATTTATTCTAGGTCGACACACTTCATTAAACACTTTCTCGTTAGGTGCATCCAAGGAAAGGTACAGTTGATAAGGATCGTTTTCGAGGTTTCTCAATCTCTCGACGCACTGGCCGTTGCTCACAACAAAAGTGGTGAAGTCACGGCGGTTGAACTCCCCGATGAGCTCGTCGATTTTAGGGTACAGTGTAGGCTCTCCTGCCAGTGAAATCGCTGCGTTGGTCGGGTTTTTCATTTCCTCAAGCTTTTTTGCATTGGACTTGTCGTTTCCGTAGTATCCGCAAAGCAGATTGTTCTGTGCCTTGATGGCATCGTCGATTATGGTTTTGGGCTCGTCGTATTCTTCGTCTTCCCATCTTGTTTGGGTATAGGTCAAGTCCCTCCAGCAGAATTCGCATTCCTGCTGGCAGTTCGGAACTGCAGGGGACATCTGAAGGCATCTGTGTGATTTGATTCCATAGAATTTCTCCTTGTAGCAGACTCCCTTGTCTGTGATGCTTTGACGTGTCCAGTGGCAGATTTTAACCGCCGCATGGCCGTGTGTTCCGACAAACCTGTATCCGCTCTTTTCCAATGCTTCTATTTGCTTTTCTGTAAATGACATAAAATCAAGTTAATCTTTGGTTTTGATAGTATATACATTTTTACAAGACAAAAGCAATTTCACATATGTTGAACAATATTGATTTTTATCTGTCAAATCTATTTATATGTTTAATGATAATATGTCAAATCATGAAATTATGGAATAAAAGTCAAGAAAAATTATTTTTTGTAAACTCGAAGAATTCCGCATCGCCGGAGCAGCTTTTCTACAGGACCGATGACGGAAGGTATCTTGCCTACTGGCCCAAACGGTACAGGGGAAGGAAATCAACCCTTCAGGCGAGAAATTCCCTGATAGGCGATTTCACTGAAAACTGGGTAAGCGAACTCTTCAGGGGACTGATAGATGATGACTTATGCGTTGTCCGCCAGGCCAGAATACCGTCAGTGGGAATAACGTCAAGCTCCCCTGCAGACATCGTGGTTGCAACAGACGATAAAAAGATTTTAAAGGCATCACAGGTAAAACTAATATGTGAAGTAAAGATGTCTTTGGTGTGGAACTGGCAGTACGACCCGAGCCTGGGCAATGTCCGTGAAGTAGGCGACTACCGAACCCATCAGGGAAAGCCAAGTTTCACACGTTCCGATTCGATCCTGAAGGCCATAGGCAAATGCATCGACATAAGGGTTTCAAACTTTGAGTCTGCTAAAATACCGATAGTCGTCGTTGGAAACGCCCCTCTGTCAAACGGATTTTCCAAAAAGGCGGATTATCTCAAGCACTCAGGACTGATTCAGGGATTCTGGTCACTCAATCCCTTTCCGTTGAATCACGGAAACACCCGAAAGACAACTCCGAAAGGAGGATTCATCCGATTCGACAACACATCCGAGCTCAAGATTCATCTAGGCAGGATGTTTGACCGTGACTTGAATTTCTTTTCGGGAATGGAAAGTCCGAAAAATCTCGGAAGGATGATTGAGATGGCCAACGCAGAAAAGACGCATGAAAACAAGGGTTTGAAATTTTTAAACCTTCTAAAGAGGTCTTAAGGTGGCAAGAAAAACGCAAACTTCTTCATTCGGTTCGGTTTTAAGGGAATCCCACAGCTCAAAGAAGTTCTACAACTCAAAGCTGTTTGAGGATTTCAGATTACCTAAAAAAATAGAATACAAAGAGTCAAAAATTGACAAAAAGGATTTGAACAGGCTGTATTGCAAGTCAAGCGAAAGCATGGATGAGATTCCGGACAACAGTGTCCATCTCATGGTCACATCTCCTCCCTACAATGTCGGAAAGGAGTATGACGACAATCTGTCTTTGGACGAATATCTCGATTTGCTCACAACAGTTTTCAAAGAGTCCTATAAGAAGCTTGTAACCGGAGGAAGGGCTTGTGTCAACATTGCTAACATCGGAAGAAAGCCTTATATTCCTCTTCACGCAATGGTGATTGAGATAATGCTTGATTTGGGATTTCTGATGAGGGGCGAAATCATCTGGGACAAGTCTGCAAGCGCCGGTGGGTCATGCGCCTGGGGAAGCTGGATGTCTGCCTCAAATCCGGTGCTTAGGGACTATCACGAATACATTCTCATCTTTTCAAAGGAATCCTATTCCAAAAACGGCGAGCAGGCAAAAAGGGACACAATAACACGTGATGATTTCATCCACTGGACACAGAGCATATGGACATTTCCGGCAGTAAACGCCAAAAGGATAGGCCATCCCGCTCCGTTTCCGCTCGAGCTTCCCCACCGCCTCATAAACCTCTACAGCTATGAGGGGGATGTCATACTTGACCCGTTCTGCGGAAGCGGAACGACTGCAGTTGCCGCAATCCAGAACAGGAGAAACTACATCTGCTATGACATCAACGAGGACTACATAAAACTGTCACAGAGAAGAATCGACAGCTGTCTGGAAGATATTCAAAGGGAGGAGAAAATATGAAAATGACAATAATCGGAGGATCAAGAGGCCTCGGCAGATGGATGGCCGAGCACTTGGGTGATGACTTTGACATTACCATCACAAGCCGTGATGAGCAGTCAGGAAAAGCTGTTGCAGAAGAGCTTGGCGTGGACTACTCAAGCGACAACATCGAAGCAGTCAGGGATGCCGACATCACACTTTTCTGCGTTCCAATCGAGCACATGGCCTCAACAATAGAAGATGTCGCTCCCCATGCAAAGGAAGGCTCGCTTCTCATGGACGTTGCAAGCGTAAAGACAGATCCTAGTGAGGCCCTGAAGAAATACGCTCCCGAAAATGCGGATATTCTTCCTTGCCATCCGATGTTCGGACCTAGGGTTCCAACCCTTGAAAGACAGATTATCGTGCTGGCTCCTGTGGAAGGCAGGTCAGAGAAATGGTTCAATCGAGTATATGACTATCTGACAAGAGCAGACTGTGAAATAGTCGTAACCACTCCCGAAGAGCATGACAAGTACATGAGCATCGTCCAGGGTCTGACGCATTTTTCATACATCACTCTGGCTTCAACAATAAGGAAGCTCAACATCAACGTCAAGAAATCACGCTCGTTTTCAAGTCCGGTCTATACGATAATGCTTGACATGGTAAGCCGTATAGTCTACCAGAATCCTTATTTGTATTATTCAATACAGAAAAACAATAAGGAAGTGTCAAAAGCAAGAGATGCCCTGATAAAGGAAGGAATCTACTTGTCCGAACTGATTGAAGAGGGCGATGAGGAAGACTTCGTCAAAAGCATTGTGGAATCAGCAAAGCATCTTGATGAACACGAAGATGCGCTTATAAGGTCGGACAAGGCAATCGGAATGCTTACACAAAAGGCAAATGCGCTGACAAGGATGAAGGGTATGGAAGTGGGCCTCAGGCATCAGTTTTCAGGTAATGTTCATGTAGGTGTGGTTGAAAAGGTCAGGTCAGATTTTGTAACCATCAAAAACAGCAATGGCGGAGAAATCACATTAAAGCTTTCCAAAGTCGACATAATGTCTGAAGAGGAACTTTTCGAATGGAAGAAAAACAACCTAAATCTCGAGCATTTCACTCTCCGGGTTCTGATGCCGGCATCCAGTGAGGAGAAATACCTTCTGGGGATGTTTGAAAATATCGAGCCTGTCGTAGACGTGGAAATCATAGACGTTTGCAGCGGCGGGAAGACTGACGCTTCAAAGACAGTCTACACCTTCAGATATTCCCTTTTCGACAATGCTGATAAAGGCTATGTCGAAGACTACATCAGGGGAATCGGCGCAGTAATAATGAATTGAATCATATGATTTTTGAATGGTAAATTTATTTAATAATGTAGTCCAAATATTATAGTAATAAAGTTATTGTGGGATTATTATGGATACACCAATCGTGATATTGAACTATAAAACATATCTTGAATCAAGCGGTATGAAAGCTTTGGAACTTGCACATGACTTGGAAAGCGCTGCAAGCGAGTCTGGAATCACAATGGTTGCAGCTCCTCAGGCAGCAGACATCTACAGAATCAGTCAGGAAGCTTCACTTCCGATTTTTGCTCAGCACATTGATGCAATCGCACCTGGAGGCCACACAGGTTCCAGTCTGATTAACACACTCATTGAAGCCGGCGCAAGCGGATCACTGATTAACCATTCTGAAAACAGAATGAAGCTTGCAGACATCGATGAGGTCATAAAACTCTGCAACGACAATGAAATAGAGTCATGCGTGTGCACAAACAACATCGAAACTTCAAAGGCAGTTGCTGCACTTGCACCTACTGCAGTCGCTGTCGAACCTCCGGAACTTATCGGTACAGGAATTCCAGTTTCCCAGGCACAGCCGGAAGTCGTTGAGGACACAGTCAAAGAGGTCAAGGCCATCAACAAGAAAATCAAGGTATTGTGCGGTGCAGGAATCACAACAGGCGACGACATGAAGGCCGCAATGGATTTGGGTGCTGATGGAGTGCTGCTCGCATCAGGAATTATCAAGGCAGAAAGCCCAAAGGACGCTTTACTGGATTTGGTAAGCAAATTATAGTTTTTAGAGTGAGAAAATGGCTGAATTTAATACTATTGATGATTTTGATTTGGAAGACAAGACAGTGCTTGTAAGGGTGGACATAAACTCTCCTGTAGATCCAGGTTCAGGACTTATTCTGGATGACACCAGGCTGAAGCTCCATGCAAGAACAATCAAGGAACTCTCCAACAAGGGTGCCAAAGTCGTAATTCTGGCACATCAAAGCCGTCCGGGCAAAAAGGATTTCACAACTTTATCCCAACATGCAGATGCGCTGTCTGAAATATTGAACCTGAGGGTCAGATATGTGGACTCTCTTTTTTCAAGCTCTGCAAAAGAAGCTATCCGTAATCTCAAACCTCATGAAATCCTGCTTCTTGAAAACGCACGTTTCTTTTCAGAAGAAACACTTTCAAGAACTCCTGAGGAACAATCCAAAACAATACTCGTAAGACACTTATCCCCTTTAATTGATTATTATGTAAATGATGCATTTGCGGCCGCCCACAGGTCACAGGCATCACTTGTAGGATTTACAGTCAACACACCTTCCGCCGCAGGCCGTGTGATGGAAGAGGAATTGACAGTCATTCAAAACGCACTTGACAATGTGGAACATCCATGCGTATTTCTGCTTGGAGGAATGAAGCCCGAAGATTCAATCGACGTTATGGAAAACGTGCTCGGCAACGGCACTGCAGATTCAATACTCACAACAGGTATTGTCGGAAACATAGTGTTGTGGGCCGCAGGCGTGGATATAGGTCAGGTCAACAAGGATTTCATAGCCAGCAGAGGTTATGAGGACATGGTTGAAAAGGCAAGAGAACTCATTGAAAGATTCGGAGACAAGGTAAAGTATCCTCTTGATGTAGCATGTGAAATCGACGGTCAGAGAGTTGACATTGACAATGATAAAATCCCTAATGAAGCTATTTTTGATATAGGCATAAAGACCATTGCATTCTATGCAAAAGAAATCAGGGATGCAAAATACATTTTTGCAAACGGTCCTGCTGGAGTGTTCGAAGACCCTAAATTCGCAATGGGTACAGAAGACCTGATAAACGCTATGGCATCTTCGGAAGGATTTTCACTTATCGGCGGAGGACATATTGCAGCAGCTACCGCAGGGCTTGGTCTTGAAGACCAGATGAGCCATTTAAGCAGTGGTGGTGGAGCTTGCATCAGTATGCTTGCCGGTAAAAAATTGGCCGCTGTAGAAGCGCTTAAAAACAGTAAAAAGTAAATTATTTACTTTTTTTATCTCTTTTTTTTAAAAATAGAAAAAATCAGCTATTAAAAATCTTTAATAGCTCTTGTGATGATTTTTTAGGATTTTCGGAACTCATAATTGCACTTACAACAGACAATCCCTTGATTCCGGTGTCTGCTAATTCGGATGCATTTTCAAGAGTAATGCCTCCAATAGCCACAACGGGAATGTCAATTGATTTTACTATTTCTTCAAGTTCCTCTTTTGTCACTGAATCTGCATCATCCTTGGTTTGTGTTGGAAATACTGCACCTGTTCCGATATAGTCTGCACCATCCTTTTGGGCCTTTTTTGCCTCTTGGACAGTTGCCGCTGAAACTCCTAGAATCTTTTCTTCGCCGATGAGTTTTCTTGTAACGTCGCAGGGCATGTCTGACTGTCCGACATGGACTCCGTCGGCATCAACGGCCATTGCAATGTCGACCCTGTCGTTAATGATAAGTGGAACATCGTATTTTGTGGTTATTTCCTTGACCTTCAGCGCCAAGTTATAGAAATCAAGAGTGTCTGCAGTTTTTTCCCTGATTTGAACTACAGTCACTCCTCCTTTTATTGCCTCTTCTATGGTATTGAGGAATTTTTCCACATCATCGCTTTTGTCTGTGACAAGGTATAGTGATAAGTCTAGATTTTTCATAATATCTTCACGTTTGATTCGGTAATCAGGCTTTCTGCATTGGTTTTGTAGAGATAATCGATTAGATATGCTCTAAATGAACCTGTTCCTTCATCATTTTCATCAACTTTGGCTCTTGCCTTTTCGCCTGCAAGGTTCATTGCCAATATTGCAACAAGGCTTCCTTCAAGAGGTGCTGATCCTCCAACACATGTTCCGACGATTGATGAGAGCATGCATCCGCTCCCGGTAATCAGCGGCATCATGTCGTCGCCGTTGTCAATTGAAATGACTGTTTCGCCATCGCTTAGAATGTCTATCGGACCGCTTGCAAGGATTGTTGTGTTTAATTTTGCTGCAGTCTCTTTGATGATTTCTCCGTTCGCCTCAAGGTTTTCTTCGGTGATGATGTCATCCACATTGACGTCAACGCCTTTTGCGGTGTTGTTTTCATCGATTACTCCAATTAATTTTGCAATCGCTTTGATTTCACTGATGTTTCCTCGAATTGCGGCCATCTTGTAATTTTCAATTAAATCTAAAGTGGTTCTGTTTCTAAGCTCGGTTACTCCGACGCCGACAGGATCCAATACGATTGGGGTGTTTGTCTTGTTTGCTGTTTCGGCGCTTACCTTCATGGCAGCCACCTGGTCTTTGCTTAGTTTTCCTATGTTTATGACCAATGCATCAGCTATTGTCACTACCTCTTCCAGCTCTTCTACGTCCTCTGCCATAAATGGTGATCCTCCAATGGCGAGAACAGCATTTGCACAATCGTTGATGGTTACTGAATTTGTTATACAATGAGTTAATGGATTTTTTGATTGGATTTCATTTAAGGTTTCTTCAATGTTGTCTAAAATATTATTTGTCATGATTATTAATTATAAATTATTTAATATTTATATTTTAATGTAAAATTTTCTTTAAAGTGTTGAATTATAGTAAAGTATTTAAATAACTTTGTCACATAAATATTAGTGTTCTATAATATTAACAATATTGCCTCGGTGGCTCAGTCTGGTAGAGCGCGAGACTTGTAATCTCGTGGTCGCGGGT
>NZ_CAMVPN010000082.1 GCF_947169325.1 uncultured Methanobrevibacter sp.
TCATCAATCTGATTTTTATTTAAAAATGGTTTCATTTTTATTTTTATTAATTTAATTAATTTAGTTTTCATAAAAATAATTGTGTTTTTTTGATTTGTGAAATTTAACATTAATACAATAATCTCCGATTTATCGATGAGCCATGGGATTCAAAAAAACTTGGAAATTTATGTAAAATTACAATGGGTCAATCCCCTTCATCAAGCAATTACACTGAAAATGAAAATGATACAGTTTTAATTCAAGGAAATGCTGATTTAATTAATGGAAAAGTGGTTCCTAGAATTTATACATTAGAAGTAACAAAGACTGCTAATCCTGGAGATATTATTTTAACTGTTAGAGCTCCAGTTGGAGATTTAGCTATAAATGAGTATAAATCATGTATTGGGCGAGGAGTATGTTCTATTGAAGGAAATAAATTTATTTATTATTTTTTACAAACTCTAAAAGATAAGCATGTGTGGGAAAGATTATCACAAGGAAGTACATTCGAATCAATTAATTTCAATGACCTAAAGAATTTAAATGTAAAAATACCATCGGAAAAAACTCAGAAATCAATTTCTAACTTTTTGACCCTAATTGATGATAAAATTGAATTATTAGAAAAGAAATATGAAAATTATCATAATTTTAAAAAATATTTGATGCAACAGATTTTCGCACAGAAATTAAGATTTGATTTTGATGATGAATGGAAACAATATAAATTAAAAGAATTATTAACAGTTAAATCCTCAAGTATTTCAATAAATCAATTAGAAGATAATATAGGTGATTATCCATTGTATGGTGCAAGTGGATTTTTAAAAAATATTGATTTCTGCGAAATGGAAACCGATTACATTTCAATTGTTAAAGATGGTTCTGGAGTTGGAAATCTTAGTTATCATGAAAAAAATTCATCAATAGTGAATACTTCTCAATATTTGTTGCCTAAAAAAGATTTTGACATCCATTTTCTTTATTATCAATTACAAACATTAAATTTGTTAAAATATGTAAATGGATCATCTATTCCTCATATTTATTTCAAAGATTATTGTATTGAGAAAGTAACGGTTCCTAGTTTACCTGAACAACAGCAAATTGGCAAATTATTTGTTGATGTTGATAAAACTATGGAAAATTTAGATAAAAATATTAATGTAATGCAAGATTTTAAAAAGGGTTTACTCCAACAAATGTTTGTTTAGTTGCTATTTTTTTAATTTATTATGAATTATTTTTAATAATAATTCATAAATTTATATTTTTTTTATTTTTAAGTTTAAATTAAGATATTTTGTTTAATTCATTTATTTTAATTACCAACTCCGATTTAGTGGATTTGATGATGAATGGAAATCTTACAAAATTGGAGATATCAGCAAAACTTATTCTGGTGGAACTCCATCTACTTCCAAGAGAGAGTATTATGAAGGAGATATTCCCTTTATTAAATCTGGTGAGATTAATAATAATGTTACTGAGCAATATATAACTGAAGATGCAATAAATAACTCTTCTGCAAAGAGAGTTCAAAAAGGAGATTTATTATTGGCATTGTATGGTGCTACAAGTGGTGAAGTAGCAATTTCTAAAATAAATGGTGCAATTAATCAAGCCGTTTTATAAATAGACAATGATATGGACAATTATTTCCAATATAATTACTTTTTAAAATATAAAGAACAGATAACTCATAAATATCTTCAAGGAGGGCAAGGAAACCTTTCAGCAAACATAATTAAAAAATTAGAATTTAAATTTCCTAAATTAAATGAACAGCAGAAAATAAGTCGGTTTTTATTGTTAATTGATAAAAAAATAGAGTTTTTAGAAAAAAAACATAATGTCTATCAGGATTTCAAGAAGTATTTGATGCAACAGATTTTCGCACAGAAATTAAGATTTAAAGATGACAACAATGAAAATTTTGATGATTGGAAAGAAAGAAAATTATCCAAATTTTTAACAGAACATAAATTAAAAAGCACTGGAAAAGAAGAAGTATATTCAGTTTCTGTTCATAAAGGATTAGTAAATCAAGTAGATCATTTAGGTAGAGCATTTTCTGCACCTGACACATCTAAATATAATTTAGTTAAACCAGGAGATATTGTTTATACAAAAAGTCCTACAGGAGATTTCCCATTAGGTATTATAAAACAAAGCCGTGTTGATAAAAATGTCATTGTATCGCCGTTATATGGTGTTTTCACTCCTGAAACATATGATTTAGGATATATTTTAAATGATTATTTTGAATCTGATGTCAATACTCACAATTATTTACACCCTATTGTCCAGAAAGGTGCCAAAAATACAATGAACATTACTAATAAAACATTTTTATCCAAATCTTTATTTGTACCGACAGATAAAGAGGAACAACATAAAATTGCCCAATGTTTAATGAAATTTAATGAGAATACAACATTAATTGAAATGCAAAAAAATCAAGTTGAAGATTTTAAACAGGGATTACTCCAGCAAATGTTTGGTTATCTGCACACAATTCTTAATTTCTGTGCGAAAATCTGTTGCATCAAATACTTCTTGAAATTTTGATAATATTGATGTTTCTTTTGTAATACTTCCATTTTGTTATCAATAGTTGAAAATAGGCCAGATATCTTTTTTTGTTCAGTTAAAGTGGGAATATTAATTGGAATTCTTTTAATTTCATTTTTACTTATCTCTAAAAATGTAGAACCTGAAGCTCTTCTTATAAATTCATTTTTAATTGTTGAAATCAAATAGTAAACAAATTCATTATCTACATTATTTTTAGTTATTAATGATTGAAAACCTTGATTTGTGGAACATTCTGTTAAAGCAATGCTAATTTCACCAACTGTGGCTCTTGAAGATAATAAAATAGTATTTGCAGGCAATAATTTTGCAGAACTATTTTTTAAACCTTCTTCAGTGATATATCTTTCACTATCATGAATATATTTTGTTTTACCAATTTCTGAAGGTGTAAACCACTTTATTTCACCATTCCAATACTCTTCAACTTCAGTTTTTGGAGTTCCACCACCTACAACCTCAGCAATTTCACCAATTTTAGTGGAATCCCATTCGTCATCAAATCCGCTAAATCGGAGTTTAGGCACTAATCTTTTATCATTCATAATACCAACTCATTCAAATATTGGTGCTTGGATGCCCAATTCATCACAATACTTTTTAATTTCAGCATCGACTTCCTTCATTTCTTCATTAATTCTACGGAGTTCTCCAACAACTTCATCGAAGTCAACTGGCTCTTCTTCTTCAAAAGTATCCACATATCTAGGCATATTTAAATTGAAATCATTTTCACGAATTTCATCCATTGTGGCTTTATGTGAATATTTTTCAATTTCTGCACGTTCGATATAAGTCTTAATAATTCTCTCAATATCTTCCGTTCGTAATCTATTCTGATTTTTAACTTTTTCAAAGTCTTTACTTGCATCAATGAATAAAATATCTTGATCTTCTTCACGACATTTTTTAAACACTAGTACACAAGTAGGAATTGATGTTCCATAAAATAAATTTGCCGGCATTCCAATGACCGCATCCAAATAGTTTTTTTCACCCACCAAATACTCTCTAATTTTTCCTTCTGCTGCACCTCTAAATAACACGCCATGAGGTAAAACAATTGCCATTGTTCCATTTTCATCCAAATGATAAATCATATGCTCTACAAATGCATAATCTGCTTTTGATTTTGGAGGTAATTTTCCTGCTGCAGAAAATCTCTCATCATCTAAAAATCTATTATCAGAAGACCACTTTGCAGAAAATGGCGGATTTGCTACAATAGCTTCAAATTTTTGATTCATAAATTGAGGGTCTTCTAAACTATCACCCTGTCTTATATCAAAATCTGCAAAGTTAACATCATGCAAAATCATGTTCATTCTAGCCAAGTTATAGGTGGTTTGATTTAATTCCTGACCATAAAAATCTGTAACTTTTACTTCTTTTGAAACGCGCAACAGCAGGGATCCGGAACCACATGTTGGGTCATAAACTGATTTTAAACGTTTTTTGTCAACAGTCACTAATTTTGATAAAACTTTACTTACTTCCTGAGGAGTGTAAAACTCACCTGCTTTTTTACCGGCATCAGATGCGAATTGACTTATTAAATATTCATAAGCATCCCCTAAAATATCTTTTTCAGCATTTTCAAGTTCAAAATCAATTTGTGACAAATGCAATAATATATTACCAATTAATCTATTTTTATCTGATACTTTTTTACCTAATTTAGATGACTGTAAATCAACATCTTCAAATAGATTTTCAAAATCTCCTGAGCTTTCCTGACCTATTGCAGAATCACCCACTTTTTTAAGTGCTCTTTCAAGATTTTGAATTAAATCTTCATCACCGACATGTGCTTGCTCAACAAGATTTGAAAATAAAAATTCTGGTTCAATAAAATAACCTAAATTATTAATAGCAACATCTTTTAATACTTCATGGTACTCTTCATTTTCCCAAGCTTCAGAAAAGGTTAATTTATCATTTTTTAACTTTTCAGTTAGTTTTAAATCTATTTTTTCAGATAAGTATTTGTAAAAAATGAATCCTAAAATATAATTTTTAAATTCATTAGCATCCATATTCCCACGTAACTCATCAGCGATAGCCCATAATTTACTTTCTAAATTGTTTGTATAATCAGACATTAAATCACACCCCATTAAACTAATGCAAATCTATCAACTAAATCAATAATTTTTTGTTTCAATAAATTTATCTTTGGAACCTTTTCTAAAAGACCCATCTCCTCTTGGAAAGTTTCCTCGATATCATCATCATAAATTTTACCAGAATACTCAAATTCTTCAATAATATGTCTTGTTTTATCAGCTTCAAGTTTTTCAGATAAAATCATCCTATCAATTTCTTTATTTTTCTCTCTTTCAAAGAACCTAGGCAATTCAAAGTCAATATCAACATCTCCTGAAGATTCAGTGATGTTTTCAACAATGAATTGATCAATAAGCTCTGCTTTACTTTTAAGTTCATGTGAAGTTTGCATTAAATCATGAATAAATTTAATATCCTTTTCAAAACCAGAACTTTTTGGATCTAAGTCTTTGAGTAAATTGATAATATAACCAACATTAATATTGTCTCTTCTTAACAATTCTATTTCAAAATCAACGTCTTGTAAAATACTTGTTTTTTCAATTAGAGCATGTGGATTAAATTTATCATACAAATCCAAATATTTACTTTTAAAATCATTTAATTTCTGCTCAGAAATATCTAAATCATCATATTCAAATTCAGAGAATGTTAACATACGATTTAATAATCTAAGTAGATTTTTAAATATCAAAACAAATTTCGCTAAATCTTTTTCATCTTCCAAAATGTCAACATCATTAACATCAGGAGTTAAACCAAAAAGACGGTTTAAACATTTATTAAAATCTTCAACATAATCTTGATAAGGTTTTCTTATAATGTATTCAGTGGCATTTTCATCAGAAAATAGTCTCACTGCCTGATCAGTTCTTTCTTTAAGGTTTCTAAAACAAACAATATTCCCATGCATTTTCTTTTCATTATAAATACGATTAGTTCTTGAAAACGCTTGAATTAAACCATGATACTGTAAATTTTTATCAACATATAATGTATTCAATAATTTATTATCAAAACCTGTTAAAAACATATTAACAACTAAAAGAATATCAATTTGATTGTTTTTACTTCTTTTACTTACATCCACATAATACTGATTGAATGTATCTGTTGTGAAACTAGTTCCAAACATTTTATTATAATCTTTAATATGATCTTCAAGCATATCCTTTGGGTGTTTGTCTCCTTCAAATTCAACATTAGCCCCATAAGAATAAATTGTAGCAATCTTTAAACCAGAATTTTTCCTTTTAAATATCTCGTAATATTTATTTAAAACTTCAACAGATGAAACGCAAAAAATACTTGTAAATTCACGAGCATATGTCTTATTATCATGATATTTTATAATATAATCAACAATTTTTTCTAATCTATCCGCTGATTCCATTAATTCTTTTGTATCAATAGCTTCAACTTCAATATCTGTTTTTATTTTGTTTTTATAATTTCCAACATAATCAACACAGAACCCTAAAACATTATTATCATGAATTGCATCTTTAATTAGATATGAATGAAGTCTTTTTCCAAATAAATCTTGAGTAGTTCTATGATTATTGGCATTATCTGCAAATATTGGTGTTCCAGTGAAGCCATAATAGTTAATGTTTGTGAAAAATCCTGTGATGTCGTTATGCATGTCTCCAAATTGAGATCTGTGGCATTCATCAAACATGAGAATCATTCTCATGTCTTTATACTCTTGAAGATGTTCATCATTGTTTTTTACAGCACGATGTAATTTCTGAATTGTTGTTATGATTAATTTATTTTGTCCAGTTAATTGTTTTATCAATGCTTTTGTATTATCTGTTCCATCCACAGCATCTTCACAAAAACTATTGAATTCTTTAGTTGTTTGATAATCCAAATCGTTTCTATCCACTATAAACATCACTTTATCAATATCTTCTCTTTGTGATAGAATTTGACATACTTTAAAGCTTGTTAATGTTTTACCCGAACCTGTAGTATGCCATATATATCCATTTACCTTATTTGAAACTTTCTCAAGTATTGCCTCAACAGCATAATACTGATAGGCTCTTAAAACCATTAGTGATTTTGTTGATTCATTTAAAACCATATATCTTGATATCAATTTAGATAATTGGCATTTTTCTAAAAATGTATTTGCAAAATCATTTAAATTAGTGATATTCATATTATTTTCATCTTTCCAAAAGAAAGTAAAATTATAATTCAATTCAGAGTTATTAGCAAAATATTTGGTATTAACACCATTACTAATTACAAAAATCTGAATATAATTAAATAAATTATGATAAGAATGTAATTGGTATCTATGGATTTGATTGAAAGCTTGTTTTAACTCAACTCCTCTTTTTTTAAGCTCAATTTGAACTAAAGGCAAACCATTAATTAGAATAGTGACATCATAACGATTAGTGTATTTGCCTTTCATAGTTATCTGATTAGCCACTTGAAATCTATTTTTGCACCAATCCCTTTTGTTTAAAAATTTTACATAAAAAGTTCCATCATCTCTTTCAAGCTCAAATTGATCTCGAAGCTTTTTAGCTTTATCAAATATTGAACCCCCTTCAAGATGAATCAAAATCCTTTCAAATTCATCATTGCTAAAAGTGGTTTTATTGAATGCTTCTAATTCATGTTTAAAATTTTCCTCTAAATCTTTTTCATCTTTTATAGATACTAAATGATACCCTCCATCAATAAGGGTTTTCATTAAATTATCTTCAAGTGCTGCTTCACTTTGAGTTGACATAAAATACCTTCAAAACATTACTAAATCAAATTTACAAACAATAATCAATATTGTATTAATAATAACTTTATACCAACTAATATATTAAAGTTTTAAAAATAAAAAAAAGAAAAGAAAAAAAAGAATTAAATTAAATATTCTCTTTTAACATGTATCCAAGATACACTCCAAAATAAGCTGCAACCGGAATCAATAAAATAAACAATATTATTTTAAAAACAAAACTGAAATCAACAGATGGAGTGAAACTTGAGGCTGCAGGCTGAGAGGAACCTGAATATGATGATCCGGATGAACCGAATGGTAGAACAGAACTCAAAGCTGAAATTATACCCATTAAAAAAGTAAATATCAATCCAATTCCACATAAAACAACTGCAAAAATGCTTCCAAGATACATTGAGAAATTTGGAAGTACATATGATTTGTCCTTGCAGGCAAAATATCCTGTAAATATTCCTCCGAAGAATACTGAAAATACGATTGTCAATATCAGAAATGTCACCAAATCGATTGCTGAGTTTGCAAGAAATGATGACCAGACAATTGATCCTATAAACAGGAATGCTCCAAATACGACAAATGAAAATATGATTATCGGAAGACTTGCCTTTTCAGTTAAATTCTCGAAAAATCCTTTTTTATTGTTGTTTATGACTGGATTAAATAGGTTACAGCCACATTCTGTACAAAATTCTACATCATCATCACTGATTTCATTTCCACAATTTGGACAATGTTTCAAAATAGCCATTTAAACACACCTTATTATTAATTTATAATTAAATTAATAAAAATATTATGGTGCATGTGATGAAAATAAAAAAAAGAAAAATGGGAATTAAATCCCATTTATAAAGGATTTAATCCAGTCCAAGAGGCTGTCTATGGAAAATCCTCCAGTGGAGTTTCCATCAATAATGTCGCCTAATTGGTCTTGATAATAGTTTACGTCACCTTGAACGTTTTGCACTTGTTCAATGGAGTCCGCAAGGTTTTCAATATCAACGCTTGTGATGTTGATATTGTTGTTCTGTACGTAATTATTGATTATATTCACAATTGTATCGTGATCTGTTACATTGTCACTTGATACTTCATCTTTCACTTGATTTACCAGATTAGCCAATTCGTCTGCACTTACACCGGAATTGTTCACGATTTCAGCTTCGGTAAAGATTTCATTGTTTGCAGCTTCCTTAACTGTTTCCGGAATTTCAACATCAGTTGCCACTTCATAGGAATTCATAATTCCCGCAAGGGCTGATTCTCCTGTTGCTTCGACAGGGCTTGTTACATATACGTGTCCACGAGTGATACCGGCTGACTTCAATGCTGAAATGTACATGTCGCCAGTAATTGTGGTGATTTTTGACTTGTCAACACTTACCTTAAGGTCACTGTTATCATTCAAATCAACCAATGCTGAAGAGAATATCTGACTTGAGTCATATGCCCTTCCGGTTATTGAACTTGAGACTTTATTTACTTCATCTGCAGTTATGATTTTTGATTCTGCATCGTTTACGTTCACATGTCCATAGTTTGAAAAGAACATGTCGACAACAGATTTGTATTCTGGATTTGCGTGAGTTGTCTCACCATAAGTTATTACAACGGAATTTGCTTCGCCAGAAAATCCAACAGGGATTAGCATGGCGACTACTATTAAAGCTAGTATTGCTACAGTAATTTTGCGCATATTTTTCACCTCACTAAAATTCCGATTTAAGATTATACGAAGTAGTATATAAATGTTGCAGTTTTTGAAATCCATTAGTCTATTAATCTCAGTGCTAATTAAAGCATAACTCGCCTAAAAACTGTCGATATATATTTTTATATTCCGATTAATAAAGTTTTAATTATATTTAATGCATTTAAACTAAAATATAGCATTAGAGTTTGAAAGAATGTATTTCTCGAAAATTTAGGAGGGATTTTATTTCTGATGACAATTCGAAACACATGCATGAACAACAGATAAGTAAACAGCACATGCATGAACAGCAAATACACAAAGTGCACATGCGCAAACAGGACAGATTTAAACGGCACAGATACAGGCGAAAGGTGGATCGGATAATTAAAAAAAGACCGCCATGGAAAGAATACACATTAAGTCTGGTAGTTTTAATTTTAGTAATCATTTCAATGTCAATTGGAATCATAGCGATTAAAATAACCGACACAATCAGCTTTTTACTATTGCCTCTGATATATTCTCTGGTTATGGGATTAGCCCTCTTTTTGGCAAAGCCTTTTAAATATATAGATGTGGAGCAGGCTAAAGTAGCTGAAGGGGTTATGATTTTACTCATTGGTGTTTTAATTTGTAAACTGGCCATTTCAAGCGGACAGTCTATCTAAATCATTTTCCAGGTAGGTCCTGCTTTAGTTTTACAGCTTTTAGGTGATTTAGGTACTCTTATAGCATTGCCTGTTGCTTTGCTTTT
>NZ_CAMVPN010000083.1 GCF_947169325.1 uncultured Methanobrevibacter sp.
ACAATATATTTTTTGGTTTGCGAATCCCCGCCCTCTACAGGGCGGGGAGGTTCAACGCATCGGAGTAATAATCGGCCTTGTTGTTGATGATTCTGCAGCACAGCTCGCAGATCCACTCCTTGTCGAATGGGTTTGTTATTTTCTTTTCCATTTTGGAGTAATATTCCCATGCTGATTTAAGCGAAAGAAATGCGGTTTTGTAATCTTTTTTCTCAAAGAAGTGTCTGGCGCTTGTTAAAGCGAAGCTCAAATGGTCATGATAGTCGTTTTCAACTTCCTCATTATCCTTGAGATATCCCATGTATGGAATGTCCGGAACTCCTATGTCGTTTCCGTCACCTATAGGGTCTCCCACTTGCCATTCTCTCATGTTTTCACCGGTTGTGTTGAATTTTAAAAAAGAAGAATGGGAGAATTGGTGATTCTCCGTTTCGCTGAATCTAAAATGCGACTGGTGTCAGGCTGTTGTCTTTGTTGAAGTCTTTCAGTTGTGTCATCAGTTTTGACATGTCATCTGCATTGTCGCTCCAGAAGACAATGATAAACTGTTCCTTGTCCAATTCAACAAGTTCCACAATTCCCTGATTGTGGTTTTCGGTATCTGTGAAGTTAGCTGTGTTGTCTGGGTTCTTCTCCAGTTTGAAGTCGTCATCAGCTTTCAGATAATCGTCACCGTCAGTCTTTAGGATATCGTCTACAGCATCGTCGTTGTCCTCGTCAGTGGTTTCAATGGAGCGGAATATGCCTATTCCTGAGGTGTTTGTGTCCTCAAAGTATATTGTAAAGTCTGTGTCCTTGAAACTTGAAGTGTATATTTTTTCGTCAACTTTGAAATCATCTGCATTGGCCGCAAATGCACAGCCAATCAGGAGTGTGGATATTGCTAGAATCAATAACAGTTTCTTCATTTCATAACCTCCTAAAGTTCAAAAAGAACCTTTGATAATATGTAAATGAATGATTCTATTTAAAACTTTTTAAAATTGGAATTAATTTTCAGCAATTTGATTTTTCATTGAATTTTATTCAAATTAGGTCATCTGATGGGGAAAATTATTTTTCTTAGGATGTAAAAGTACTTATGCAATTTTGTAGATAATATGTTTTGATGAAAAACGATTCGCTTAGGATGTATGATGACTTTACTGATGTGGTTGTCGGCGAGAAATTCGTCTCTGCAGATGCCGTCCTGGAGGTTTTGAAGAAATATTCGTCAACGATTTCGGTATTCGACCTGATGAAAGTAAATGGCGAGATGATTGAGGATTCCAAATATGTTCAGGATTCGTATAAGCAAAAGAGTCATGCAGTTTATGCAAAATACTTTTTGGGCCGAATCCGTGACATTTCAGGTGACGACCATAGATATGACAAGAGCATCGACAAGGGGGAGTTCATAGATTCGGTTGCCACCTTAAGGTCATACCACATCAACGAATCCCATACCTCCAAAACCAAATTCCCTCTCATATACGGAATCGTTTCCATTTATACAACTTTCATTCTAGAAGAGCCAATCCATCCTGTGGGGACTCCGTTTCCCGGATCTCTTGAGGTTGAGGAGCATGACGGCAAATACTACTGTCCGGTGAAGGATGCCAATCTCGAATCACCTAATGCGGTCTGCAAAATGTGCATTGCAGAGCAGCTTGAATTCTAACGTTAAATTCAGTATCTTGACCATTGATAAGCTATTCTTTCAGACCCGTCCCTGACATAAACAGTTCCGCATTTTTCAAATCCGTTCCTTTCGATTTGCTTTTGCATTATCAGATTGCTTTTGTGGGTGTCTATCCTAATGTTGTCGGATATGCCTTTGCAGTAATCTATTGCGCATTTGAAAATGCCGTGCACTTCCCCGTCGCTTGATATTCTATGAACGGTAACATACGGGTCATCATTTAGCCACTGGCCGTCATCAATATGTTCATATGATGGTTCGACACCTTCAAAAAGGGCAAAGACTCCGTGAATTTTTTCTTCCCCGCAAATCAAACGGCAGACTTCATTTTCAATGTCACTAGCAATCAACTCTCTGCTTGGATAGGAACGGCCCCACTGATTGGGATTTCCTGATTCAATCATGAAATCCTGCGCTATGAGGTAAATGTTCATTATCGCATCCAAATCATCAGGTTCTGCTTTTCTAATATTCATATTATTAGATTTTCCAATCTTTAATTTAAATCTTGCCTATTTGAAAAAATATATTAACTCATCAATTTATAATATTGATTATAAGGTGATATTATGGACATGAAAAAAATATCAATCATGACTATTGTAGCTGTTATTGCAATCGTAGCATGTTCAGCAGCATTTGCCGCCCAGCAGCAGGATAATGTCATTGAAATCGATAACATCGAGTTCAATACAACAAACGTGACCAAATTCATTTTCTTCAATAATATGGATGAGGGCGAAAATGTCATTGCTTCATATTACATTGACGAGGACGATTCAGGATATACATTATGCGTTTTGAACTGCTCTGAAATGAACGAATCCGAATTTGACTTGACCTATTCCGGATGGATAGAGGATGAGAGAAATGAATCCGCATCCACAAATGAGACTAACGGATTTGAAATATTCTCTGTGAAAGCAAATAATGGAAACAATATTGGAGATGCCCGATATTCTGCGTATAAGGAGTTTAAGGACATGAAAACAGCAGTATATGTCTCAACACCTGATGCGAATGAAACAGCCAAGATAATTTCAACTTTGAAAGTCAATTAAGGGGCGGATGATTTGCTTAAAAAGTACAATATGCACATCTTCATTGCGATAGTTGCGGTGTTGACTGCCTATGACCTTCTTAACTGGGATGGCATTTCAATTGTCCGCAAACTTGTGAATCTCTTTGCAGTCTTAGGTGTTCTTCATGAAATTGAGGAGAAATACTGGCCGGGAGGGTTTCATAAGCTGATGCTTAAGAAATTCGAGATTAATGCAGATGATTTTGATGTGGAAAGTGCAAATTTTGCCGTATTTGTATTCTGGATGGTCTATCTTGCGTTAGGTTATATAGGCGCTAATATGGTATTTTTCTTTTTGATGACCATTGTGCTGTCGATTTTTGAAGCGTTCATCCACACCGCAGGAATCAAAATCCACAATCTCAACAAGCCATACACTCCTGGAATGGTCACAGCATGGCTTATGGCGATTGCGGCGATATATTCAGTCATACGATTGAACGGCATTGCAGCTCCAATCGATTATCTAATTGCAATAGTTCTTTTTGTCGTGAGCTTTGCGATATTGGCTTCAAGGATATGGAGCAGTGCAGGAATCACAAGAAAAGATATGTTTGAAAAAATAAGACAATAATATGGAGAATATAAATGCGATTTGGTCGGGTTCTGTTAAAAGTACCACATCTGTTATGCTAAGATATTTTTTAAAATTCTATTTAAAGGTTAATAGCCTCAACAGTTCACAGGTTAGTGTAAACTTTAATTAACTTGTGAATTATAAGTTAAAGTATGAATATATTAAATCTTTTAACTGAAAGTTTAATGGACAATAAGAAACTGATAATCGGTCTGTATATATTGTTTATAATCTTTTTTGTTTTGGCATGGGTTCTCTCAGGTTCCATAATGGAGGGGGCTATGGCTAAAATTCCTGCTTCAAATGCCACTGCTCCGGGCATGAGCGGTGATGATGTAGTTGACATTTTCATCCATAATGCCTGGGGAGGAGTCGTGTCATATGTCGCTTCAATATTTTTTGGAATTCCTGCAGTTTTAATTCTGATATATAACGGCATTAATTTGGGATTTTTTGGGCAGATGTTTGACCAGCTCGTCCCAAATGGCGGTCTGAAATTTATAGTTTATCTGATTCCTCATGGAATTTTTGAAATTACCGCAACAGTCATTCAGTCCGCAGCTGGAGTGCTTCTGTTTCTATTCATCTGGAGATTCATCAAGGCCTGGAGAAGCAGCGAAACAGATGGCGCTTCAGATGCATTTGAAAAGACAAAAAAGATACTGATTCAGAGTCTTGTGCTGATGGTCTTTGCAACAGTACTGATTCTTATTGCAGCACCTATTGAAGCGTATTTTTCAGTTCCGTTTTCCGAATTCATTGTTGGCACTTAAAAACAGTGCATAAATCTTTTTGAGGTGATGGCATTATAGTGTTTAGCTTTGGCTGGTCCGGAAGGTGTCAATGAATATCTGGACCTCATCCATTGTCTCGAAGGTTCCTCTGAAATACTTGTAGATGCCGTCCCCGTCAAGGTTTAAGTCATCAAGCTCAATGAAAACGGTGTACTCCTCTGAATTCTTGAAGACATATGTCTCATATCTCTGCTGTGTTTTGTTGGAGTCAAGTTTTTCATATTCTTTGTCGTTTTCAAAGCCTTCAAGATCATCAATGCCTTCATTGCGCTCGCCCAAAAGCAGACAGACCACCTTCTCATCAGGATAGAGATAGGATGTTCCAACATCAAAGAGACTCAGTTCAACTCCGCTATCGTTTGTCAGATTGTCGCTCAAATTAAAAAATGCCTCGTTTGTGTAGTTGAATTCATGTGTTTTTATGCTGTCGGCCGATACGGCACTGCATGCTGCAATCATCACAAGAGCGATTGCAAAAGCAATTATGATTTTTTTAATGATTTCACTTCCCAGTAAATTATTGTGGTTTTAGATAGTGATTAATAGTATTTATTCTTTTTTAAAAATATCTTCTATTAATGTCTCATTAAATATTTTAAAAATTGATTTAATGGGTTATGATTAATTTTTTTAAACAACATTAGCATAGGGCAGTGAATTTGGAAAAATAGCTTTTATTCAAGCTCATTTTAAATCATTTGCAGTTGCTGCTGGTCCTTTTCTAACTGATTAGAAATCCCTTATATACCAAATCCGACAAAGATATCTTCAATGGAATTTAAAAACAATCTTCTTCTGACATTGTATATGGTACTGGTTGGAGCTGTTGCGGGGCTCATCATATGGTGCTTCATCAGAGGCATGAACTTTGGAATCAATATCCTGTGGGGATATCTGCCAGGTCTCATTGATTTTAAATACTATACTATTGTAGTGTGTTTGGCAGGAGGGATTCTGATTGGCCTTTGGAAAAGCAGGTACGGTGACATTCCCGAAGACTTGAACGCCGTCATCAGCACTGTCAAGGAACATCACAGGTATTCCTACAGCAACATCTTTCCTCTGATTGTCTCTTCAATACTGCCGCTGATTTTCGGAGCAAGCATAGGGCCTGAAGCAGGTCTTACGGGTATCATTGCAGGGCTCTACACATGGATGGGCGACAAGCTTAAGATATTCAATGAGGAGCTTGAGGAACTGGCCCACATCGGTATTACTGCAACTTTGGGAACAGTGTTTGCATCACCTATGTTCGGTTTTGTCGAGCCAATAGAAAACGAGCAAAGCGGCCTTCCCGAGTCATCCAAAAACATCCTGTATTTCGTGGCTATTTTAAGTTCATTTGGAATATTCATCTTTTTAAACAGGCTTACACACAACCAGGCAGGTCTGCATTCAATCGGAACTGCAGCATTGACAAATCTGAACTATCCGGGCATCATACTGCTGATAGCTTTGGGAATCATCCTTTCATATGTGTATTTTATTAGTCATAAGATGTCTAAGAAGTTGTTTACTCCACTTGAAGGTAATTTCATTTTAAAGGGAGCTATCGGTGGACTTGTCTTGGGAATCTGTGGAACTCTCCTTCCTCTGACGATGTTTTCAGGTGAACATCAGATTTATCTTCTAATGGATTCAGGTGTCCAGCTGGTGTTATTGCGCTGGTCTTAACAAGTGTGCTTAAGATTGTTCTTACAAACGTCTGCATTGACACTGGTCTTAAGGGAGGGCATTTCTTTCCTCTGATATTTTCAGGAACTGCAATGGGATATGCATTGAGCATTCCTCTGGGAATGGATCCGGTAATTTCAATGTCAATCGTTACTGCGGCATTTTTGGCAAGCATCATGAGAAAGCCGATTGCAGTGGTGCTGTTGCTGATGATAATTTTCCCAATGAATCTGATTCCGTTTATGCTGGTGGCGGCTGTTGTAGCTTGTCTTTTCAGGATTCCTGAGTTTTTGGACGTGACTTAGGAATATCTGCCCTCAATATATTTTAATTTTTTTGTGCAAAAATTCTCCGGCTTTAAGCCGGAGAGATTTAAGATGGTTCTTATTTGAATTCAAGGGTTGAAGCAATCTTGACGGTTTCATTCAACTCCTTACATTCGATGAAAACTGAAGTCTGCAGGTCATCATTGTCAATGACTGTGTAATACATCATTCCGTCTTCTGTTTCGTTTTCATATATCTGAATTTCATCGACTGTTTGGGTAGTGAGGTTTTCAAATTCTGCCATGAACTCCTCTATTGATGTTTTGTATCCGGACTGGTTCATCTTGCTTTCGTTATAGATAGTGATGTAGGATTCATTATTTTCTCCACCACAGTATGTTGTCATGATGCCAGTGTCGTTGTCATAGGAGTCTTCACTGTAAAATGTGAATTCGGTTATGTTTGTTGTGTTGAATTTGATGTTTTCAATTTCTATTACGTTGTCCTGTGCGGCATATGCTGCTGAAAGTGCAATGATGGCAATCACAGTGGCAATGCCTATGATTTTGATTTTTTTGATGTCCATAATATCACCATATGATATTTTTCAAAGGAATTATATTTAAATACTTTCAAATTCGGTTATATTAATGTTTTTTCAAAACGTTATGGTGTTCAAGATGGAATATATTTCATTATCATTTTGGTGTTTTATATTGGAAATTGCAGAGAAAATAGAATATTTTTTTGTCTATGTGTTAAAAAAGAAGATATAAGAACATATTTAATCTAACATTCATACTATTTGAAATATATTGGGATGAGTGTTCATCCCTTAAAAAATGATATTGTTGTTTATAAGGAGAGTTTGGAGGTACTCTATTTTTTTATCTTTTTTAGAGAGTTCATCATCTTTTTTAGAGAGTTCACTATCTTTTTTGGAAATCTCAGATTTTAGTTGTTTACGTTCTATTTCTCCTTCTGCTAATTGTGTTTTCATCCTTTCGATAAAGGATAGTTTTTCCATTTCCTCTTCTTGCATTTTTTCTGTAATCATGGTAATCAACTCCATAATTTTTTCATCATCATTGAAATGGTATTTTATCATCATACACAATGATGTATGCAAATCGTATTGAAATTCCTTGTTTATATTTTCAATGGAAGTGAAGAGCATTGTCAATCTTTCCATCATGTCTTCGGCATATGGTTTTTTAGCAAAAATCATGCAGTAGGTGAATTGCACATAATCTTCCTTTGAAAATTCTTCTTTACTGTAATCTTTTTCATTTAAAGTATTTAAGATTTTGTAAAGTCTTTTCTTATAAAATATGATTAAATAGATAATGAATAGGAACCCTTCGACAAAACCCACTAAAAACTTTGATTTGTATTCGTAATTAGTTGCTACAAAGGGGTAACATGGCTTTTTAAGTTTTATCATTGTGTTTAACCAGTAATTGAATATGACTTCTATTTTTTCATTTTTGATTTTGCCGGTTTCCTGTTCGACATTAATTGCAGCTTCCCTTTTAATCATTCCATCATCAGGCAGTACTGATTCAAGATGGTCCATATTCAAATTCCCGCAGCCTTTGATGAATATGTTTGTATCCTCTATATTTTTAAAAATTCCCGGTAAACCTAAGAGTTTATGGTTTGTTTCTGGATAATGTGCAATGTTATCTCTAAACAGGAAATCAAAGGGCATGGTAGTTATTTTGTTTCTCATTATTTCAGATACGATTTGCTGTATTTTAGTTCGTTTTGAATTATTGTTCATAGTTATACACCTTTTTTAACAACAGTTTGATTGTAGTCTATTTTATGTTTTACATACTATATAAACTTAATTTTTAATATAACTTATTTTTATAGGGTTATATTAATTTTAGATTTCAAATACAATTTTATAAATTAAAATAAATAATATGGGCTTAGATAAATTTTGCATTAAAAAGTCAATTGTAGTGTAGGGTTGATATTGTGTGTGGTTAAATTAATTAATAATGGGGAGGGGACATGAAATTTACGGGACAGGATTCGGCCGAATATTTTCATTTGAAATATTCGAGACCCTTTTGCAGAGGCATATTTGATTTTCCCGAGTTTTGACATTAACGTCACGCTTTTTTAAATAACATTATAATATCATCATAAACACAATCTTTATATACTATTGCAACCAACATTAATATATCTGCAATGTGATTGTGCAGATGTTTGAATAACCATCATTATTGAAGTGATTATCATGAATTTAGACGAAAAACTGATTGAATGCGAAGAATTGTATAAATGTGATGATTATAGGGGACTAATTGAGAAATGCGACGAAATCCTTGAGGAATTTCCGGACAACCAGAACGCTGTTGGATACAAGGGAATCTCACTCTGCTTTTTGGATGAGTACGATGAAGCCATAAATGTGCTCAGCGAAGGAATCGAACGCTACCCTGACAACTACTATCTCAAAAACAATCTTGCAATGGTATACTATGATTTGGGCGACTATGAAAAGTCCCTCAAGCTTTGTGAGGAAGGCCTGAAAATCAAGGAATTCGACTGGCTATGCGAAAACAAGTTCAAAAACCTGATAAAACTTGGCAGAATCGAAGAGGCAATCGACTTTGAAGATGGCCTTAGCGAAGGCATCAATCTTCCTCTGGTATTTATTGAAGAGGACATGGTCGAGCATGAGCTGGATTATTTCTCCCATCTCTTAAAGCGCAATCCCGATGATTATTATGTCATTGAGATGATCAAACATATTGCAGCCCACAGATACGCTGACATGACTCCTGAGGTCGGCGACTATTATCTTAAATGGATTGGCTGCATCAAATCATCTGACGGTGAACTGTCATTTGAATGTGGAAATTCAAATTTAGGGGAATATGCCAGATTTAAGGTATTCTCATTCGAGTCAGTCATGAAAAGGCTTCCTGGAAAATGCCACAAATTGGATGAGGTCAAAAATGAACTTGTAGCATTCGATGATGAAGAGCTTGACGCATTCATAAATCGCCTAATTGAACTTGAATACATTGTCCAAACTGAAGAAGGCTGCATAGAACTTGCAGGGGGCAATGATGTTGTTGACACTGTTGTTGACAATTCACGTCTGGAGGAGTTGACAAAACAGCAGATAACTCCTCAGATGGAAAGTGAAGTCTTTGCATTGCTTAAGGAGGCAAGACTCTTCCTGCCGGTAGATTTTGGCCCTGACACATTCAAAGAAATTGAAAACTCAAAGCCAGGCGATAAAATAGAGGGTCCTGAAGGATTCACCATCCAGGCACTGACAGACCATGATGGAAGAAAGGCGGTGCCTTTGTTTACCAGTGAAAAAATGATGAAGGAGGCAGGTGCCCTCACATCAGTGATGGTAATCTATATGGGTGATTTGGCAGGAATGCTTAAGCAGACTGACAAGTATTCAGTAATCGCCATGAATCCTTTCACAAGATATAACTTGAACATGCCGATTGGTGCATTTTTGGCGCTATTCGATTGAAAATAGTTTAAAAAAGATTTATAAAAATCTTAACATTATATTGCACTTAAAAAGCCATATTGGGCAATGGATGGCATTGACGATAAAAAAGATGATGGCTACAAAAGGCCAGCCGACCTTAAAATATCAAGGGATAATGAAAACGACTCTTTCAAAAACTTTGTTGATTTGAAATTTTCTGATGAAAGTTAGCTCTGAA
>NZ_CAMVPN010000084.1 GCF_947169325.1 uncultured Methanobrevibacter sp.
GAAAAAAATAAATATAACCTATGTTATATAATATAACATATGTTATTATAGTATATAAAGGTTGTTATATTTTGAAAAGAAAAAATATGGAAAAGAATAAAAAATGAAATAATATACTTTAATGAAATTAAAAAAAATATACTTCTAATCCTCATCATCGAGAATCTTAGAAATTAAACTTTCTTTTTTTGTTTTTGTTACATGATTAAAATGAGGTTCAGAATACCACCAATCTTCTTCCTTATTTTTATCAAAAACCCTTTTTTAGACATGATTTACCTCTAATAAAATATTATTATCATATAAATAATAAATATTGCGGTAAAAATTACCCCACCTTTTATTAATTTAAGCCCTAAATTTCCTCTAGAATTTTTTTCTTCTAATATATCATCATTTTTCTCAACAATTTCATTTAAACTGATAATTGTATTTTGGACAATTTTACTAAAAGAACTGTTATTTTTCCAAAATATTATTAACCAGTCTATTCTTGGTGCAGTTCCAATTTGATCTATATTATTCAATGTAGACATGAATACCAGCAAAGAACTTACGTAAAAAATTAAAGAAATTAAAAAAATTATAACCAAAATAAACATTTCCACATTAGATAATATCTCTTTAAATTCTATTAATCTTGGAAGAATAGTACATTGAATAGTCAACATAACCCCTAAAAAGGCAACAATCGATTTGTTTTTACTGTCAATCAATTCATTCCTTTGGACTTCTTCATCATACCTGTGAAGTGCTAATTCCAACAATAATTTTTTTGCTATTTTCATCCCCCACTTACTCCTCCTCAAAAAATTAATGGAATTAAAGTCGAACGACTTCAATTCCCTGTTTTTCGGCATTGTAAAACATGACTTCCATCATGTAGTGCTGAAATCTTGGCAGAAATTCATCGCAATTGCTGCAGCCCATGAATGGAAGAAGGATGTGGCATACGTAATCTTGGAAGGTGAATTTTTGATTGTTTTCGATTTTGCCTTCAAGCATTTCAAGTGTTGCATCGCCGTCATAGTGCCTGAGTGTGTTCAACACGATAGTGATTCCCTCACGTTCAATACCATTATATGCCCTGAATTCAACTTCAGGGCAGCATAGAATATATGCATCGATTGTACCTCCGAATTTGTCCTGCAAAAAGTAGCATACTTTAAGTATTGCTTCAAATTCATCATTGGTCAACGGATCACTTTGGGTTTTGAAGTAGGTAATTCTTCCATCATCAAAGGCAATGACCACACCGTCGCTGCCTTCTTTTTTTGGAATTTTTACATCCTTGCGCACTTCAAACGATTCGAAATCATTGAATACGAATGACAATAACACCTTATAATATATTGTATCGTCATTTCCTCCAAACAATATATTTTTAACTCCTTCCAGCCGGTTTTGAGTAACTTTCTTTGTTAAAGTATGGTTTGACATGATTTTTCCTCCAAAATACAATTTAAATGCGTTAATGTTCAACCGCGTAACATGTCTTTTGTCAACATGTATGCATTAGGCAATTCCTTCTTATTTTGAGTGTATAATGAGAGGAATTTATCATAGTTTAGGTGAAATTCCTTCTCGTCACTGCGACCCATAAATGGCAGAATAATCCTCAAAACATGGTCTTTAACTGTAAACCTTTGCCTGTTTTCAAGTTTTTTTGTCAATATTTCAAGAGCAATGTCTCCTTTGCTGTTTCTTGCGGACACATAATCCATGTGGATGTTTTCATCACCTAAAACATTGATGTCACGGATTTCAATATCCGGTTCGCATATTATGCAGGCACATATATAGTCGCCGAATGATTCCTGCAGGAACTGGCAGGTTTCATAAACGGATTTTACTTCATCATCGCTTGGCATTTCCCTTTGGATTTTAAAGTATGCTGCCCCTCCACCGATGAATTTTAAAATGACGCCACCAATTTCTTCCTTATTGGGAAAATCCATGTCTTTGTCTATTTCAAATGGGGAATAAATACCGAAAACTTCATTCATCATGATCCAGTAAAAGATTTCATCCTCTTCAAGCTCCTGTTGAGAGCTTTTCTTTTTATAAAACATCATGATCCCCCCTCATTGGCTTCCACATATGAATTGATGCAATCCATATAATGGCGATACTTCTCTTCGAAGTCTTCCTTGTTCTTATATCCGGAGTATGGAAGTAGAATGTGGTCAAAAGAGTCCTCGACATTGAACTTTTCATTGTTTTTGAGTTTTGCCTCTAACCTTTCAATGATCTCTTCACCGTCGTCTGTGCCGAGGAAATTGAAGTAAATGCGAATGTTTCCCCTACAAGTGTTGCATTTGGAAACGCAGACAGTAGAGCTTGCCCTGCATAGGATATAGGCTTTTATTGGCCTGTCAAATTTTTCCTCCAAAAATGAGCAGGTCTCATAGATTGCTTCTGTTTCTTCATCAGTTAAATCGCCGTTCAATGTCTTAAAGTATATAGGATCTCCGCCCTCCATCATTAAAACAACACCATCATCATCCTTTTGTGGAAGTTCAATATCTTCCCTGACTTGGAAAAATCTGTGGTCTTTGAAAACCTGTCCCAAAACGACCATATACCATTCATAGTCATCCGGATTTAAATGTAAAATCGCCCTTTCGTTTTCTGTCAATCTTTTGTTTGAGTATATTCCGAACATATCTAATTCCTCCAATTTTTTACAATACCTTATTAGACTGTCAAGTAATAAATAAGTTTCTATATGGTTCTAGAACAATATTTAGTTTAGTATATAGAAAAATAAGCTCAAATCAATATTGTTTTTAACTCGTAAAAAATGGTAAAAATAGTTTACATACGTTTGGAAAATATATAGCAAATTCAAAAAAATGAAAAAAAAGAAGAGAATGAAATTCCCTTAATCATTAATTTCGTAACCTAATCCTTGAAGGTCACTTCTAATCTTATCAGATAAATCATACTGTTTGTTAGCCCTGAGTTCTGATCTTACTTCAGAAATCAAATCAAGCAAATCATCTGAACCTGCATTGACCTCTTCAACTTCAAAGCTAACACCGAAGATGTGAGCAGCATCATCCAGGAATGCTTTAATTGCCATTTTATCATCATCTGATAAATTATCCAAATCATTTTTGGTGTCATTGATTAAACCGAAAATGGCCGCAATGGCTTTTGGAGTGTTAAAGTCATCATCCATGCTGGTGAAGAACTCAGAACTCCATTTATCCAATACATCATAATCTGAACTAACTTCATCAGTTACTTCAACATCTAAAAGTTCATAGTATTTTCTAATCCTGTCCAAACTTTTTTCGGACTGATGAAGTGAATCCTTTGAAAAGTCAATCGGACTTCTGTAGTGGGTTGACAATACAAAGAATCTGAATGTCTCGGCATCCCAGTCTTCAAGCAATTCACGGATTGTAATGAAGTTATTTAAGGATTTTGACATCTTTTCTCCGTTAACGTTTAAAAATCCGGTGTGCAACCAGAACTTGACCATCGGAGCTTTGCCTGAAACGGCTTCCATCTGTGTGATTTCAGCTTCGTGGTGAGGGAAGATTAAATCCAAACCTCCTCCATGTGCATCGTATTGAGGACCAAAGTAGTATTCGGTTATTGCAGTATCCTCAATGTGCCAGCCAGGCCTTCCGTCTCCCCATGGGGATGGCCAGGTAGGTTCATCAGTGCCTTCACGTTTTTTCCAAAGCGCAAAGTCCTGAGGGTTTTTCTTTGTGGTTTCTGCAATGTCCCTGTGGGATTCCAATTCCTCGACATTTCTGTTGGACAATTTACCGAATTCAGGGAACTTGTCTATTTCAAAGTAAACACCGTCTTCGGTTTCATAAGCAAAACCCTTATCGATTAATCTTTGGATTTGGTCCAATATTTCATCGACATGGTCGGTTGCCCTTGCAAATAAATTGACTCCATTGACATTTAATTTGTTCATGTCTTCAATGTATCTTTTTTCAAATTTTCTAGCTAACTCACTTGCAGGAATTCCGCTTTCCTTTGATCTGTTGATGATTTTATCATCAATGTCAGTGATGTTCTGGATGTAGAATACCGCATAACCGCTGTACTCCAGATATCTCTTTATTGTATCGAAAGAAATATATGTCCTCCCATGTCCAATGTGAGCATCATCATAAACAGTTGGACCGCAAACGAATAAGTTAACTCTATTTTTATTAATAGTCACAAAATTCTCTTTACTGCGAGTTAATGTTGAATAAACGTCCATAAAAAATAACCTCGAAAAATAGTAATTATAAAAAGGCAAGTGAGGGATTTGAACCCCCGTATTATGGTCTGCAGCCACACACCTAAGCCACTCGGTAAACTTGCCACTAAAATTAAAAGTATAATAAAATATTGGTTATTGATAGTTTAAATAGTTTACTATTTTTCCCAATATTTTTAGCAATTACTAGCTTCGGAACCTAAACAAGATTGGCAATCCTCACCAAGTTCAGATTTGTCAATGTTAAGCTGCTGTAAAACATCTGCAGTTTCAACATGCTTACAGATAGCGCATGTCCTTCCAATAAGTTGTGCTTTTGTAGCAGTTCCCTCAGCTAATTCCTTAGCAAAGTCTTTAACCATTTTCCGGACATTATCATCAAGTTTTATTCCACTTCCACGTTTATCTGTAATGTACTGTGACACTGCAGGTTGAGTGATGTCCATAAGCTCTGAAACATCTTTTTGCCTCATACCTAAATTTAAAAGTTCTTTAGCTAATTCTGACCTGATGGCAGGTATTACATACCATACTACGATTTCACAAGGCGGTTTCATAAAAATCCCTTCTATTTTTTAAACAAATCCTCTAGTTCTTCCTGTTCGTCTCTGATATCTTCTGTTAAACAAATCTCGTTTTTATCAAATAAAATCTTAATTTGTTGATCATTTTCTTTGAGGTGTTTTTCCAAGGTTCTGATTGCATCTGCAACAGGGTCTGGAAGCTTACCGTGATCAAGGTCAACTTCCTTGTAGGAAACACCCTTACATTTAACAATACGACCCGGAACTCCAACACATGTTGATTCAGGAGGAACATCCTTTAGTACAACTGCACCTGTACCTATTTTAGAGTACTCTCCAATGGTAATGTTACCCATTACCTTTGCACCTGCACCAACAATGACTCCACGTTCAACAGTAGGATGTCTTTTGGTTTTTTCAGTACTGGTTCCTCCAAGGATTACTCCTTGATATAACAGCACATCATCACCAACGATTGCTGTTTCACCAACAACAACACCCATTCCATGATCAATGAAGACACGTTTACCAAATGTTGCACCCGGGTGAATTTCAATTCCGGTAAGGAATCGCGCAATATTAGAATTTATACGGGCCAAAAGCTTTAAAGAATGATTCCAAAGCCAATGACTGACCCTATGGAACAATAAAGCATAAAATCCAGGGTAACAAAGAAAAATCTCTAGGGTAGACCTTGCGGCAGGATCCTTTTGCTTAATGGCTTTAATTTCATCCCTTAAATTTTTAAACATCAGTAAACCTCAAAGATTGTTATAAATTAAATTTATAACATATAGTATAAATAGTTATTCTTATTCAAATAACCACTCTACAGAGAGATATCTTTCACCATTATCAGGTAAGATAGCTATTATTCTTTTACCTTTATTTTCTTCTTTTTTAGCTAAATCCAAAGCAGCCCAAGTTGCAGCTCCAGAAGAAATTCCTGAAAATATACCTTCTTGTTTAGCAAGAGCAAGTAAAGTGTTTCCAGCATCTTCATTAGCAACAGGAATAATTTCATCAATTACTTCAGAGTCATAAATTGATGGGACAAAACCTGCACCTATACCTTGGATTTTGTGAGGTCCTTTTTCACCTTTTCCTAAAGTTTGAGAATCTTTTGGTTCAACTGCAACAATTTTTACACCAGGAACTTCTTCTTTTAATACCTTACCGATTCCAGTAATTGTTCCACCAGTACCCACACCACCAACTACAATGTCAACCTTACCTTCGGTATCCCTTAAGATTTCTTGAGCAGTAGTTTCAGAATGGATTTTGACATTTGCAGGGTTGTCGAATTGGCCTAAAATGATAGATCCTTCGATTTCTTCGTTAAGTTCCTTAGCCTTTGCAATGGCACCACCCATTCCATCAGCACCAGGAGTCAAAACAATTTCAGCACCTAAAACACTTACAAATTTTCTTCTTTCAATAGACATGGTTTCAGGCATTGTTATGATTAATTTGTAACCTTTAGCAGCTGCTGCAAATGCAAGTCCGATACCAGTGTTTCCGCTGGTCGGTTCAATGATTGTTGCACCAGGTTTTAAAAGACCTTTTTCTTCTGCATCTTCAATCATTGCAACTGCAACTCTGTCCTTTACACTACCAGTTGGGTTGAATGATTCTATCTTTACATCTACTTCTGCTTCTAAATCTTTAGTTAAATTGTTTAATCTTACGATTGGAGTGTTTCCGATAGCATCTGTTATGCTGTCAAGCACTCCTCTTTTTAATTTTGGAATATTTGCCATGATTTTTATTCTCCTATATTATTCAATTGTATTTAATGGTATATTAAAAGGGTTATCTTCAAGTCAATATAACATTCGTTATAATAACTATTGTTATATAACATTGTTTTACTTTATAAATGTTTTGGTAAAACTAAAATAACCAAGTTAAAAACTAGCTATTTTCTGCAAAATAATCGCAGATTTCAGTGCAAGGACAAATTTCACACTGAGGCCCAATAGGTTTACAGATATTCTGGCCAAACTGAACCATCAAATCATTTAATTTAACCCATAACTCTTTAGGAGCTATTTTTGAAAGTTCAACTTCAGTTTCTTCGGGTTCTTTTGTATCTACCAATCCTAAACGATTGGAAATTCTGTGAACATGAGTGTCAACTGGAATTGCCGGCAAATCAAATGCAAATACCAATACGCAATTGGCAGTTTTTCTCCCAACACCTGGAAGTTTTACAAGTTCATCTAATGTATCTGGAACTTCGCCTCCATATTCATCAATTAATATTTGTGATACTTCCTGAATTCTGGCAGCCTTAACATTATAAAAGCCGGCAGGTTTAATCAACTCTTTTATATCATCAATTGGAGCATCAACGACTTCATAAATATCTTTATATTTATTGAATAGATTCTCAGTAGCCTGATCAGTGTTTTCATCCCTTGTCCTTTGAGATAGAATTGTCCTAACCAATACCCTATAAGGATCCTGATCTAAAAATGTCCGTATCTCAAAAGTATTGTCAAGTTGATTTACTAATTCAATTACGCGTTCTTCCTTATTCATCATACCAACTCCAATTCAAATCCTAACTCACCCATTGATTCAATAAAATTAGGGAATGAAACATCGAAAACCTCTCCATTTGTTATTTCAATGTCATGTTTCAGACCAATCAATGAAAATGCCATTGCCAACCTATGGTCGCCATGTGAGTCAACAACACCTGATGTTACTCCACCAGTTATGCTCATTCCATCTTCATGTTCATTTAACTTACATCCCAATTTTTCAAGCTCCCTGCAGGTAGTGTCAATCCTGTCTGTTTCCTTTACTCTTGCATGGGCAACACCAGTGATATTTGTAGTTCCTTCAGCCATTGCAGCTAGAACTGCCACAGTTATTAACAAATCAGGAGCATTGGATAAATCCACATCAATGGCCTTAAGATTACCATTTGATGCAATTTCCACATAATCTTCACCACGGATGATTGTGGCACCCATATTCTGCAAAATATCCAAAATTACCTTATCGCCCTGCTTGGAATTTCTGAACAGATTTTTAATTGTAGCTTTCCCTCCGTTAATGGCTATCAATGCAAGCAGATAAGATGCGGATGAATAATCTCCTTCAACAGTGTAATCACAGGCCGTATAGCTCTGTTTTATGATTTTAAACTCATCGATTCTGCAGGCTTGATGTTCCTTGTCACAGTTATCATGTTTTAGATAATATCCTTTTAGAGTTTTAACTCCGAATTTTCTCATGATATCCAAAGTCATATTGACATATGGCTTTGATTTAAATTCAGGCAGAACATATAATGCCGCTCCATTTTTAGACAATGGAGAAGAGATTAGAATTGATGAAATGAACTGTGAACTTACATTTCCATAAATATTAGTTTCACCACCAATATAACCCGGTTTGATTAAAATTGGTGCCTTTTCATTATCGTTCAGGGATTCAGTGTTGACTCCCAAAGACTGTAAAGCACCCATCAATAATCCCATAGGCCTTGTCTGCAGGGACTCATCGCCTGTTAAAATAACTTCATTGTCACTTAAGGCAGAAACTGAAGTCATAAGTCTTAAGGTGGTTCCAGAATTTGCCAAATCTATCGGTTCAGTCGAAGAATTATGAAGCTTACCTCCAGTTCCAACAACTTCCAAAAATTCATCAGTTCTGTTAATGTCAGCACCTAAAGCTTTGCAAACCCTAATAGAAGCTAAAGTATCTTCTGAATATAACATATCATAAAGTTTTGAAGTGCCTTTAGCCAGTGATGCTAAAATTACTGCTCTGTGAGAATAACTTTTTGAAGGAGGTGCTTTTACGACCCCACCAATTTCTGAAATATTTTTAACCCTAAGAATCATTATATCAATAATATTTTTAATCCAAATCAATTAAATATTTACCTATGAAGGAAATTGAAAAAATGCAAGCGGGACTGGAATACTGTTATGATGATGAAGAAATATCACTTATGAAATTACATGCCATTGAAAATGCCAATATATTCAATTCACTTCCAGAAGATGACCTAGACAAACAGCATGAAGTATTAAAAGAGATTTTAGGTTCAGTGGGTGAAAAGGTCTGGATAGCTAAACGATTCTGTTTTGACAATGGTAAAAACATATTTATTGGAAATAATTTTACTGGAAACTTCAATTTAACAATATTGGATATTAAAGAGGTTTACATTGGAGACAATGTGATGATTGGCCCAAATACTCTTATAACCACTGTTGGCCACCCATTATCACCAAAAGGCCGCAGAGAACATTTGGCGCAGGGAAGTGAAATTAAAATCGGTAATGATGTATGGCTGGGAGGCAATGTCACCATTCTTCCAGGAGTGACAATTGGAAACAACGTTGTGGTAGGTGCAGGAGCAGTCGTTACAAAAGACATCCCAGACAATTCACTTGCTTTAGGCGTACCGGCAAAAGTGGTTCGTAAAATAGAAAATGATATATAGTAGGAGATGAGAAATAAACTGAAACCCCAAAAAATGGACTTTTTGTGAAAATAAAACGAGATAAGTAAATTTTTGACCAGTGAAATTAAAAGTCCAACAAAAAATACAAAAGACAGAAATCTCATCTCCAATATTTATTTTAAAAACAAGTCATATATATACTTTTAAAAGCCCAAAAACAATATTTACTTGGATTTGAAATAATTTAAAGCTATTACAATATTGCTTTTGAAATGTAAATTTAAAAACTAAAATGATTAACTAAAAAAGCAAAAACTAAATTACTAAGGATCATTTGATAAAAAAAGAAAATTTGAGAAGTAATTATCTAATTACTTCAACAATCATATCTAAGTTTTCGGATTGAAGG
>NZ_CAMVPN010000085.1 GCF_947169325.1 uncultured Methanobrevibacter sp.
GTGACTTGATAAACCGTTATGGTTTAATAAAAGACGTGAGTACCGATTCAGATAGAAAAATGACTAGGCCAGTTGATTTCCTGTTAAAAGGTTTTAAAAACAACAAGAAATTGGCCTTGCTCATCGAACCATTGCGTGTGAAAAAATATGAGTTTTCAGAAGGATTTTATGAAATGATTGAAATCCCTCCGGAAGATTATCATCATAGCCGCAAAGTCTTTGAGAATATCGTTGAAGAAGATGTGAAATGCAGATTACTACAATTGATTGAAGGGGAAGTCGATGAGGTTGAAGTAAGCTTTACTTACAATGTAGGCGGAAATCCAAACAATCAAAAGATGTGCGAATTATACCTTGAAAGGTTTAATTACGGTGCTGATACCCACAGTATCGGATTTTTAAATGACATTACAGAAGAAAGAGTCAAACAGCAAGAGCTTAGGGATGCAAACGAGCACCAAAAAATCCTCATTAAAGAGGTTCACCACAGAGTAAAAAACAACCTCCAAGTGCTTAACAGTTTCCTGAACCTGGAAAAAAGAGCTTATAAGAACAAACCTAACATAATCATTGACCATATGCAGTCAAGATTGTCTTCACTGGCCATTCTGCATGAAAAAACATACAATACCACTGACTTTAAAAACATTAACTTGAAAGAGTATATTGTAGACCAAGACAGTCAATTGAGAGGTTTAATCGGCCTAAGAGACGGTATTGAGTTTGAATCTGACGTGGATGATGACATCAACCTAACTATTGAAGTAATTACACCACTGCTTTTGGTTATTGATGAATTGACAATGAATGCAATCAAACATGCATTCCCAGATAAAAGCATACTTAACAAGAAGATATTAAAACAGATATCTAAAGTTGACGAGGAAACAGGAGTATTAATCCTCAAGGACAATGGAGTAGGTATCGACAATCCAGAAAAGATTACCAAAAACCTGGGATGTGAAATTATTAAAAATCTCACAAAACAGTTAGACGGTAAAATCGAATTGATTCAACATGAACATGGAACAGGATACAAACTTACATTCCCGTTAGATATGGAACATACAATTGAGGGATAATATATTATAAATTTTAAATAAAATGAAAAACAAAATTTTTATATTAAATGAGAGGATAACATGAACGAAAGAATTTTAATTGTAGAAGACGAAGCAATTACAGCACTCGATATGAAATACAGTGTAGAAGAATTAGGTTATGAAATTGTAGATACTGTTGATACCGGACAAGATGCTATCGATACCGCAGCAGAAACAACACCAGACGTCGTATTAATGGACATTAAATTAAAAGGAGACATGGAAGGTATTGAAGCAGCAGAAGTTATTTCAGAATTCAACATTCCAATCATTTACTTGACAGCAAACACCGATACTGATACCTTTGAAAAATCAAATGTGAAAGGATCATACGGATTCGTTTCCAAACCATATGACATTAACAAATTAGACAGGACTCTCAAGATAACAATCAAAAGAGCACAACGTGACGAAAAAGACTATACTGATGCAACAGGATTTACAGAATAACTGAGAAACATGACTGAATTTCAATTAATAGAAGGAAAGCCAAAAATATTCCTAATAAGTTCAAACAAGGAACTGATAGGTGAAATTCAAGAGTATGTTGAAAACTACGATTATGATTTCGTAGGCTCAACATCAAGAAAAGAGGATATATTCAGAAAGCTTGATGAATTATCACCTAACCTAATACTTTTGGATACTGAAATTCCGGATTTGGATTTGCTTGAATTAAGCAATGATTTGGAGATGTACCATATTCCAAGAATAGATGTCATAGGAATGACCTTCAATGACACTGTCGATGAACTTATGCTTAGTTCTTATGGATATCTACTCAGACCTCTTGAAGAAGGGGAAGTGCAAAGGGCAATGGCCGTTGCTTTAAAAAAGCATGAAAGAACTCAGCAGAATGTAGCTGAAGCAAAATCCAAAATACAGGAAAAAAGTACTGAGCTTTTAATTGAAAAATCAGATTCAAGTTTGCTTTTAATTTTATGTGTTTCATTGATTATAATAGCTCTCCTATCCAGAAATGCAACCTGGCTTCAATGGGTAATCTTAATTCCGACTGTACCTATGCTTATAAACTCACTCGTCAGTCTCAAAAAGCAAAAGGGCACTCCACCTATGGAAGAGCTTCCTTTCATCAGCATTTTCATTCCTGCTCACAATGAAGAATACACAATCGGAGAAACCGTAAAAAGCGTATGCCAATCTGAATACCACAAAGACGGCGAACCACAATACGAATTGATTGTTGTAAATGACGGTTCCACCGACAGAACCGGAGAAATCCTAGCGGAATTAAAAAAGGAATATCCTCAGCTTAAAATCGTTACAAGACACCCTCCAAGATCCGGAAAGGGCAAAGGTTTCGTTTTAAATGATGCTTTGACATTATCCCGTGGTGAAATCATAGGCGTTTTCGATGCAGATACCCAAATCAAAACAGATTACCTGATGACAATTGTAAAATACCTCAGCGATGACATTGCAGGAGTGCAGTCAAGAGTTAAAATGTTCAATAAGAATGAAAACTTTTTAGCACGTATGCAGCATGTGGAATTTACAACATTCGGAAATACCCTTATTGCAAAGGACAATTTGCAATTTACAGGCTTTTTAGGTGGAAACGGCCAGTTCGTGAAAAAACAGGCCATTATCGATTCCGGAAAATGGGACGGATTTGCGGTAACCGAGGATTTGAACCTCGCAATCAAAATCATTCTTCAAGGTGGAAAAATACGTTACTGCGGTGAATGTGCTGTATATCAGGAAGCAGTTACAGATTGGAGAGCCTTCTTTAGACAAAGAACAAGATGGGCTATTGGAAACTTTGAAACATTGTTCGTTTATCTTCCACAGATTATACACTCAGACATCCCTATCCTGAAAAAGTTCAATGTTATCGAACACATCTCATTTTACAGTTTTAACTTGCTGATCTTTTTCGGATTCGTTATCACAATATTTAATGCTATTTCATGGTTCTTCTTCCAGAATACGACTTTGATTAGAATGGAAGCTCCTTTGTTTGTAGGTATCCTGTCTGCAGTCGCATTTTTCCCAGGCCTTATCGCTGCACTTTTAAGGGACAGACTTGGAGTCGTGGAATTCATTAAGGATTTCATCAAGTATTACATTTATTGTTTCCATTTAATTCCATTGTTTTTCTTAACCATGTACACAATGATGACAAGAAAAGAAAGAAAATGGGCTAAAACTGTGCATAAAGGAGGAAAAAAATGAGAAAAGAAGACAAGGTACGTGGGTTTTTAGTCATTATTTTAATCATATTTATTGCAATTAACATTAACAGTATCAACAATTTTTTAAGTTTCCACAATGATGAAACAATTGAATTCGGACACAGTACTGTCATTGTGCCTGAATCATGGAATACTACTGACAAACTGAATTCAGCAGACGAGGCCAAAACCGAGAATGCACTCACCAACGGATATATCATCATAGACCATTGGGATGACTGGCCTGAAGATAAGATTACATCGATATCCGAAAAGACCTTCAAGTCCATGGAAGACGGAGGATATAAAGTTCTTAAAAATGAAAATTTAACTTTAAACGGAGTTGAAGTTTCAAAACAGTATTTCAAAAATCCGTCACGAGATAATGATACAGTATGGACTCCTGTAGGAGTGAATTACGTATTCTCCAAAGAGGACAGCAATTATACCGTGCAGGTCCATTATTTCACAGACCAAGACTACAAGAATGAAACATTCTTAAAAGAGATAGACACTCAGGTTGAAAATGAAATAGAAAACATTCACAACAAAGATTATAACCCAGTCGTGTCTTCAGTCTGGCATGTGGTTGATACCATTAAAGGAATCCTGCCGCATTAAAAAATAAGATTCAATAATTATAATAGATATTGTTACCGGGTAACCGAAATATCTATTAAACTACTTTTTTTAGTATTTAAAGAAAAAATAAGATAATATTATTTTTTGGTATTCATCAAAGGATGGTTTTCGCACATAGGATCCTTTATGAGAATGTTTCTTTTCTGATGATATTTTAAAAGGTAAAGCATCCATTGGTTGGAAAGCTCCCTAAGTGAAGCGTCATCCAATCTCTCTTCCCTGGTGAAGAAATCCATCTGATTTCCACCAACGACAATAGCTATTTCCTTTGTTCTTACCAGCATGAAAAAATCGTTGCGGATATTATGAATATCGAAGTCATCAACGACTGAAATTGTTTTTTCCTTTTTGAAATCATGGAAAAAGTTGTTGAGATATTCAAAATCGACAAACTTAATTTCCTCAATGTCAAATAAAACCTCTTCACTCAATAATTTGCTTTTGAAGTTATATTTCGCTAAAAATTCAATATCCCAAATATTATCGTAGAATACTGTGATAAATGAATCGGCCGCAAAGCGAACTGTTAATGTGAAATCCTCAGTTTCCTTCGGAACTCCCAACTCCACATCGTCGAATTCAAGATATATGGAGTCCTGTGAGATTTCAACAGAAACCAATTTGCCTGAGTTAACAATAACTTCACGAATTAATTTTAGTGAACGAATATTCATTTAATCACCTGTTTTTTTAACATAAGTTTCGTATGCCCCTTCAATTTCGTATTCCTTTTCGCCATTGAAGGATTTGTCCCATTTAAATGGGCTTATTTCTATTTGGTCATTTATGGTTTCATCCCAGTCTATTGAGAATTCCTGAGAGAGACATTTGGCAACAATCTTGCCTATTTCCAATGCCTTTTCTTCACTGCCTTCGAAATCCCCGAAAGTAATCTTTAACTTATCATCCCAAATGGCATCCTCAACATCCTCAAAGGTGTAGAAGCAAAAGCCTTCGGGGTTGAATTTATTGTTTCTTAGATGAACAAAAAGTTCAAAAGCATCGGCAACCCCCTCTTCAATATCGAATCCGCAGTTGTGGATTGCAACGATATCTTCGGCTGCCAGAGCTTCAAAAACATTTTCCAGTTTATTAAAATTAATGTTGTCGAAATCATTCAATGTAACGCTGAAATCGGAAAAGTCGATTTCCTCATCGATAAACTGCTCTTCCATTATCTCAATGATTTCGTCCTCATCGAAAAATCCAGATTTAGCAAGTAAATCTTTCATGTATTCGATTTCCTCAGCCAAATCCTGATTCATGCTATCACTAATCTTCTTCCAAAAGCAATTGGATATGAGTTACGTTTCCCCTTTCGGTAAATCCGACAATGACTCTGCTTTCACCTATTTTTGCAACCGCAAAGTCATCATGAGGCTTGTAGATGTATCCCTTAAGCTTTGTATATGATTCGAATGCAACTTTGGCGAAAACATTGAAGTTTTTCTGGAAGATTGCAAAGTTGACTCTGAACTTTTCGGGAGAATCGTTTTCCTTGATTAAATCGGAATTGACTGCCACAAATATTGCAAGGCCATCTTCAGGCACTGCATAATATGCATCCAAGTCCAAAACTCCTGTTGTAACCATTGCCAGATTATGGCAGGTATCCAAATCAGTCTCGAATATTGGAGTGGTAAGTTGAGGTATATTGAATTCATCCCCAATGGCTTTCATTTGGAGGGCGGATTTGATGAGATCCGCGCCGAATATTTCCTCATTGTCCCATGCCCATGCCCACTGGTTCATCTCTTCTGTGAAAAATCCGATGACCTGTATGGGAAGGTCAAAGTCCTTGAAACTTAAAACTCCCTTTTCCAAGTCCAATTCACCTGTTTCTTCTCCCAATAAATCGGATAAGTTTTCCTGTTTATCCAAAGCAACGGCACCATATTTGGACAAAATCATCTTGAATGAATCACCCTGTTCTATCTCTACGGGTTTTTCGAATTTTGCTTTCAAATTTAACACCTAAAATTCTAGTTTTGAAATTCTATCCATTGCCTCTTTGGTGTTTTCCAAAGTGTTGAATGCAGTAAGCCTCAAGTATCCTTCACCGCTTGGACCGAAACCTGAACCTGGAGTTCCGACTACGTTGGCCTCGTGGAGCAATAAGTCAAAGAATGCCCAGGAGTCCATGTCGTTTGGTGTCTTTACCCATATGTAAGGTGAGCTTACTCCCCCGTAGACTTCAAGCCCCATGTCTGTAAGGCTTTCCCTTATGACTTTGGCGTTTTCCATGTAGTAGTCAACGACATCCAGAATCTGTTTTCTGCCTTCTTCGGAGTATGTCGCTTCAGCAGCCCTTTGGACAGGATATGATGCACCGTTGAATTTTGTGGTTTGTCTTCTGTTCCATAACGGATTGATTTCCACTTCATTGCCTTCGCTGTCAAATCCTTTCAATTCCTTAGGTACAACTGTGTATGCACAGCGTGTTCCGGTAAATCCTGCGGTTTTGGAAAAGCTTCTGAATTCAATAGCAACATCCTTTGCACCTTCGATTTCATATATACTGTGAGGCACGTTTTCCTCTCTTATGAAGATTTCATAAGCGGCATCGAAGAGTATTATTGCATTGTTGTCCCTTGCCCAATCCACAAAGACTTTGAGCTGGTCTTTTGTAAGGGTGGTTCCTGTAGGGTTGTTAGGATAACACAAGTAGATTATGTCAACAGGTTCTGCTGGAAGTTCTGGAACAAATCCGTTCTCAGCATTACATTTGAGGTAAGTCAAACCGTCATACATTCCATCATCGCCCATCTCACCGGTTCTTCCGGCCATTACGTTTGTATCCACATATACAGTGTAGACAGGATCGGTAACTGCTATCCTGTTGTCGATTCCGAATATTTCCTGAATGTTTCCAGTGTCACATTTTGCGCCGTCACTGATGAAGACTTCTGATGTGTCAAGGGAGACTCCCAGCGGAGCGTAGTCATTTTCAATGATGGCTTTAGCCAAAAATTCGTAACCTTGTTCCGGTCCGTATCCCATGAAGGTTTCGCCGTCACCCATTTCATCTACTGCATCCCTGAATGCTTTTACAACAGCAGGAACCAAAGGTTTGGTTACATCCCCAATACCCATTTTGATTATGTCTGCATCAGGGTTTGCCTTTGCAAATTCCGCTTCTCTTCTTGCAACCTCTACAAAGAGATAGCTACTTTTCAATTTAAGATAGTTTTCATTAATTTTAACAACCATGATTAATCCTCATAAACATTAATCTAATTTATATATTATTTTAAAAATATATAAAATGAATGTTTTAAAAAAATTGCTAATTTTTCATTAAAGCAAAAAATAATAAATGGCAAAAATTCAGACCTATGAAAACCTAAAAACAGACATAATTTTTTAAATCACCAAATTTTAAAAGACTCTATTTTTAATCAAATGAATTATAATTGTTTAATAGCTAATCTAAACAAAAACAGGCAGAATTTTAATTTGCATGAAAATATTTATAATTAATGATTTTACATATATAAATAATAATATAAACTAGGGATTTAAGTTGGGATAATATGAACGGAATTACTATATTACTATGGATAGCCATATTTGTAATAGGCGCAGTCGCCGCTGTTGGCGTTAAAAGACACTATGGAAATGCAGAATTAGGAAAAGATGATAAACCATCACTTTCAAAGGAAAATAAAAAAGGATTATTTTCTTTTGGAAATAAAAATGATTCCGATAAAAACCGACTCTCCCAACCAAACCTGAACTACACTACTCAAGAAGCGCCAAAAGACAATTATCCAGCAGAGGAAATCAAGACAAGCACTCCTCAAAACATAGAATACGAATCTCCAAATCAGGTACTTATTGATTATGAAAATGAAGTTAAAAAATTTCACGAACCAATGACTCAAAATCAGATTGATATTATGACATCCAATAACGAACAAAATGAAAAACATGAATTGAAAGATTTATTTACCATTGATGAACTCATTAAAGAATCAAAAAGAAAAGACAGCGAAAGGGAAAAGGAATCTCAAAAAATTGAAACCAAAGCTGAAGACACAACCGAAATCAAGGAAAGCATCCTCAAAAAACAGGAAAATGACGAAGTTGAAGAAAAGCTTATCGAAGAGATCCTTGCAGATGATGAAATTAGCGAGCTTTTGAATGCTGAAGCTGAAGAGGAAAGCGGTGAAAGCATTCAGGACATCATCGATTCAGCAGAAAGCAAAGTGGAAACCGTTGAAGAAACCAAAGAGGAAACAATCCAAGACATCATCGACTCTGCAGAAGCTAAAGAAGAAACAGCTGAAGAAACCAAAGAGGAAACAATCCAAGACATCATCGACTCTACAGAAGCTAAAGAGGAAACAATCCAAGACATCATCGACAATGTTGAAGCCGAAAAGGAAAGCGTCCAAGATGTTCTCGACGTTGAAGAGACCCCTGAAGTTCCTGAACCTGCAACCCAAAAGGACATTGCAGAAGCAATCACCAACGCTTCACAGGAAATTGAAGAGGAAAAAGAAGATGAAATTGGATTTTCAGAAAGCGAAGGCATTACTGATGCTGTTCTAAACTCCGAAGAAGAAATCAAACAGCCAACACTGAAATCACCTACCAAAATAGATGAAATCAAAGAACCGAATGATGACACTAACCTATATACACCAAAACAGGAAGAAAACGAACTCGATTACAGGAAGGATTTGGCTAAAATAACAAATACCATCAGAGGATCAAGACTCTTCCAGGACGTCAAAGAGAAAATCAGGCCAAGTGAACCTGAAACAGAGCCTATTGCAGATTTGGAAGAAAACTACATCAGAACAGTCAATGACTATGAAGATGCATATGTAGATGAATATGAACCGATCATCAATGAAACCCATGACGAATTCGGAGAGGAATACGAACCGTTCTACGATGAAGATGCAATAAGGGAAGAAAACACCCGCAGACTAATGAAGACCGTTGAAAGAGTACCTGAACCTGAAGTCGCAAAACCGGTCATTGAAACAATCAAACCTAAACCTGCAAGGGAAAACATCAAAATCAAAATGGGCAATGCTGACATGGTGCTTAAAAAAGGAGATGAAATCATCTTTAAACATGATGGAGAAACCTATTCCAGTCAGGTTTATGCAATAAACGGTGATGATATCTCCGTAAGGTACAGACGCAAAGACATTATAATCAAACCTGAAGACGTTAAAAAGATATATTAAATATCTTTTTAGCCAACACCACACCATTTCTTTTTTTTACATTAACGACCTCCTCTTGAAAACCATAGCTGAAAAAGAACCGCGATATATATCCCCAAATCAAATCTGATATGAAAATACGAAACGTTAATGTTAATCTCAAAGAGAATCAATTAAAATCCACATCACATTAACGACTGCAATTTAAAAACAGCACCATCAATGCAAATCACATTAACGGAAGCATTTGAAAAACACAATTTCAGATGAGAACTGACATTAACGAGTGCGACCCACAATTTTCATAATTTTTATATATTTTTTATTAC
>NZ_CAMVPN010000086.1 GCF_947169325.1 uncultured Methanobrevibacter sp.
CCACCTATTTATTAAATTTAACTATTTTTAGATAAAATTAAAAATTCACAACTAAATTTCATCAAAAAATTTCAAATCAACAAAGTTTTTGAAAGAGTCGGGTAATGATAATTTTATATAATTGAAATAATAAAATATTATATTAATTATTATATACAGGTTGTAATAGCTATGGCCAATATTAATAATACCTCATCCTACATGGATGAAGACAAAAAGCAAATTATCAAAGAGTCTAACTATACCTATAGAGATGCTCTTGAAGTTTCAGCCTATCTCATTGAAACAGGCAAGTTCGAAAGATTCTACAAGGAAATGCAAATCCATGACCTTCAAAAGGAACTTGATGCAATGGGTGATGAAGAATAAGCTTCAAAAAATATATCTCACGTATATAACTCTTAAAAAGAAACTTTTTTTCATAAGTGAAAGTAATATTTATTATTACTTTTATATTTTTTTTATAATAAAATTTTATATATAATACATAATAAATATATGTATTATGTTACCGGAAAAAACCAACATCAGCGCAAGAGTTGAAATAACACTCAAAAAAATAGTGGAAGAATCTAATTTTACACACAAGGACGCATACGAACTTGGAGCAATGCTGATAGCTATCGGCGATGCTGAAGATACAATAACACTAATACACAACAATCCCAATTACCAAAAGACTATGAAACAGACAGAGTACAGATTAATCGAAGCCAGAAAACAGGAACTTGAAAGGGAATTAAGGGATTTATAGGAGAACCATCACTATGAGTCGAGTAAATTCAGACATACACTATTTTCTAGAGCAGCACGAACAGGAAATCATCAACTGCTGCAAGAAGGCAATGAGCAACAGGGAAATCCTGGAAGTGCTAAAAACAAAATATGATCGTGAAGTTTCACTTACAACATTCAAACAGTTCAAAGCAGGATTGAAATTAACAAAAGGAGATTTCCTTGAAACACTTCTCGATGAAATACAGGTAATGAAAACTCAAGGAGCAACAGATGAAAGCGTGAGAAGATGGCTGGCAGAAGAACATGAATTTGAAGTAAGCAGAGCAACATTTTCCAGATTCAAAAAGAAATACAATTTAATTGACAAAGAAAAAGATTCAAGAGCAAGACAAAAGGACGCATTGACAAACAGAGCCATCACTCAAAAGCAGATAACAGAAAATAACGTTCACGAGGACAATATCGATCTGGCTATTGACTCCATTCTCCAGCAGCAGGTTACAGACATTAAAACCGGTTTGGAAAACTTAGATAAAATAACTAAAAATGCGGTTGGCCTTGAAATAGACTTTGAAAAGCTGGATAATGAAGTAAGATACAATGCCAATGAAAAAAGTCTGGCCAGATACTTGATAGACATTACAGAACTTAAAATCAGATATCTAGAATTATCCGTCAAAGCATTTGAAGCCAAAAACAGATTATTCAAGGATGAAATGGACAGACTATTCAAAAACAGAGTTCTTGAACTGGAAGACAAGAAAATCGAAATCTCACAAAAAGGACATCATGAATGAAATAGAAATCCTTGCAAAACAAATTGACGATAACAATGTATGATGAAAACAATCAGTTCCATCTCAGTGCTAAAGATAAATCTATTTTACAGAAATGTGTATATGAAAATCCATAAAGTTTAATCTTTCATTTACGAGTGAAAAGTCATGTGTAAAATAATTGGGGTCTACCTTAAAAAGTCGACGGCGATCAAGTAAAGAGTCTATTCTCCACAGCAGGTAATTGTTTATTGCAAGAGTTGCTTCAGGACTGCAGAATGTGGTAAAATGTTTTCCTGTTTTTTGTCTTTTGATGTGAAATGTTGGAACTACACCTTCACAGTTACCCAAATCAGCAATTATATCAAAGATATTGGTTTCGTTTGTGTATTCGCTTACGGCCTCAATATAATCTCCGATTGTCAGGTTTAGTGTTTCCATTCTGGCACAACCGCTGGATGCCATAAATAATATGATGGGTTTAATTGTTGGTGTAGCCACATCCACGGCCTTTCTGATGATTTCCTTGTCTGGCAGGTCCTCAAATTGTATGGGTGTAGATGTGTTTGCAGCTTTTTTATTTATTGGAGGTAATTCGAAAAGTTCAATTTCATAATACCTGTAGATTACAAGTATAGGTGTGAACATTGCTTTTACAGTATTCAATGAAAAATTGTCAAGAAGATATTGCCTGAAGGTTAACAGTCTTCTTTTTAATTTTCTGCGTTTCCATTTTATACCTGCATCCTCTTCTGCTTCTGCTTCGTCTAGGAGTTCTTTCAAACTCATTCCACAAAATTCAGTATACTTTTTCACAGCGTGTTTGTAGATTCGCTCCGTTCCCTCACTGTGATTTTTCATAATATGTATTTCTTCAATTAACTCGTTGTCCATAATATCACTTTCTATTTTTTTAATATTATAGGATTTTAGTGAGAGCATTTGACAAGTAATATTTGTTCGTTAACTATAAAACAAACTTAACTAAAAAGTAGTAGATAATTCATTTACTTTTTAATTTTTTTTGTTCGTATTGTATCGAACAAATTTCACTAAAAGTAGTAGATAATTTAAAGTGTGTTATGCCAACAGCAACATGAAGCTGGTCAAAAGGAATCAAAAATTGCATAATCCTGATTCGCCCTTGCTGATTGGGGATGTTAATGAGGGAGATGTTGTAAAAGAGGTCAATGAGCCTAGCTATATTGATGCTCAAACTAGATTGATGTAGTTTTTAGTTAGGCCTTTGATATTTGATGTTCATAGAATGCATTTGAAAATCAATCTTACAGAATTGTGGTGTTCTTGCAGTATGATGTAAAAATTCCATCCAAAAATTTAATCGTTGGGAAATCAAATATACTTATGTTCATGTTTAAAAGAGCATGTAAAAATATTTTTTAAAATTAGGAGGATTAATAAATATGAATGAAAAGGCTAACGAAAGTTCTTGGTTTCCGTTAATAGTTGTGGCTTGTGCTTCCTTTATTATAGTGTTGGACTCTTTCTTCATGAATGTTAGCATTTCTCGAATTGTTGTTGATTTGAATGCTGATGTTAGTACTATTCAAATGATTGTGTCGTTTTGTACTCTTATCACTGCTGCGCTGATACTGTTCAGTACCAAACTTCAGGACATAGTTGGTAAAAAGAAACTGTTTGTAATTGGTGCTGCACTTTTTGGTATAGGAATATTTGCTGCAGTATTAAGTTCAAGTGTTACAATGTTTTTTGTCGGATGGGCAGCGATTAAAGGTGTTGCTGCGGCATTAATGCTGCCTGCCATAGTTTCAATAATAAGCGGAATATATTCCGGCAGAAAGCGTACAATTGCTTTGGCAACTCTCGGGGTAATGGCAGGACTTGCAGATATTTTAGCTCCTCTCCTTGGTGGGCTTATTACAACTTTTTTCAGCTGGAGATACACTTTCGCATTTGAATTAATATTCATTTTATTTATTTTAGTAATGCAAAATAAAATACCTGATTTTAAGCCTACTGAATCTAAAAGCGATCTTGATATTATTGGTGCTATACTTTCCGGTATATGTCTTCTTTTGCTTGTGCTTGGTATTTTGACTCTGACTAAGGATGTTGCTGCCAGCATAATTGAGATAATTTTGGGATTGATAGTCTTGGCAATCTTTATATGGTTTGAACTCAAAAGAAAAAGGTCAGGCAAGGTGCCATTGCTTGATGTTGAATTATTTAGAGACAAAAATTTGCGTATAGGTACATCTATTAAGTTATTATATAATATTGTAATATCTGGAACATTTTTTGTAATGGTTCTGTTTTTCCAAAGTGTATTGCAGTTAAATCCATTCGATACTGGTTTGGCTTCACTTCCGTTTGTTATGGCTTTGTTTATTTTTTCATTGACCGCTCCAAATCTAATAGGAAAACTGAATCACAAGACACTCATGGCAATAGGATGTATAATATCTATTGTGGGATGTCTGATTTTAAGTTATCAATTTAAATTAAATGTAAATATGCTGGATTTAATTCCGGGGCAGTTTTTACTTGGGACAGGTATTGGTTTTATGATGGCTTTAGCAGCGGATGTTGCATTATTCGATGTTCCTGCTGAAGGCCAAAATAATGCATCTGGTATTATTACAACTGGTGAGACATTAGGTTCCTCATTGGGTACAGCAATCATTGGAATAATTCTAATTCTTGGAGTTATGGGTGGTATTAGTACTGCAGTCGATACCTATGCGCCTGATTATTCAGGAGATGAACAATTCCATCAGGAGGTCTATGACTACTTCCAAAAATTAGACACTATTGAGGGACAAGATAGTATTGTTGTGAATACTGCAGATATAATTATTCAGAATGCAATGGCAACCGTAATGTATGGATTAGCCATCGTGTTAGCAGCTATGTTAATTATAACGCTGCGGATAAAAAATAAAAATATTAAAAAACAATGAGAGACAATCTCTCATTTGCCTTTTTTTTTTAAAAATGGTTTGAGTGTTGGCAGAAATTATTCAATTTTGATTTTATTCATTTTGTTTGTATGATAGGATAAATTTCACTAAAAGTTGTAGATATTTTGAAGTGTGTTACGCCAACAGCAACATTAAGTTAGTTAAAAGGAACCAAAAGTTGCATAATCCTAATTCGCCATTGTTGATAGGTGAGGTTAAAGAGGGCGAAACTGTTAAGGAAGTTTCCGAACCAAGTTATATTGATACTCAACAAAGATTAATTTAAATTGTTGAATTGATAAATTATATATTAAAGTAAGTCATGTTGTTCGTGATTTTGTTTAAAGTTCAATTAGTTTAATATTGGGGAGTTTCATTTGAATCATTATGAAGTTAAATTTTTATTAGATTTTGATAATTATGATTATTCAATAATTGAATACATTTTCAGCAATGTCAGAAATGCCCTAAATTGGCAGTTTGATGAAAATTTTAACGCAAATCTAATCGATGAGGATATTAATTACCAGGTTAGAGATGTTTCAAATTTGGAAATGGATGAAATTGATAAAATTATCGATTCATTTTTTAGATTCAACTTTGATTATATTATTAACGTTCCCCTTTACAAGTTTTTAGTTTTAAAAAACAATAAAGGATTAAAAATTTTAGCTAATATCAGTTCATTAATATTTGATTATTCCTCAATAAATGATTTTCATGCATTATTTGTTGATTTGAATAAATCATATCCAAAAAGGGATTTGGAAATTTATTATAGTGGTGTAAAAGACTATTTGGATTCCCCTAATTTCAAAAAGGATTCTCAGTATTGGACAAAACATATCACTAATTCAAGCAGTTACGTCAATTTTTATAATCTAAAAAATAATGCTTGTAATAGCCAAATAATCAATGTTGATAATGATTCTGTTTCTACATTCATTGAGAATCATGATTGCTCTTTATTTGATTTTTATGGATGTGCCTTCTCATTATATCTCTCACGCATAAATAGAATTGGTGGCAGTTTATTAAAAACCATCATTCCAGGTAAAAAAACCGATTCGGAAGTATTTGATAAAAGTACATTGCTGAAAATCGATGTCAATAATGATGATTCTTTCAGTGTTTTGTTAAATGGATTTCGTTCCGAGTTTGAAAACGCTTTGAATCATGCTGCAGTTGATGTTGAAAATTATTTGGATGAAAATGCATCCTTTTATTCAATTTATGATTTCAATGATTTTGATGAGAATATAAGAGTTTATGCTGGAGAATATTCTGCATTAACATTGAATATCTATGGAAATTCCTTGGAACTTGTTTATAATTCAGAATTGTTTTCAGATGTCTATGCGAAACATATGGCGAGAAATATTGAATGCCTAATTAATAATGTCTTAAGTTCACCTGATCAGGCAATAAGCAGTGTTGATATTCTTTCTGATGAAGAAAAAGCGTTGCTTTCTGATTATTGCAGCGGAAAAACCATTGAAGTTGAAAAGGACAAGCTGTTTTCTGAAGCATTTCGTGAACATGCACTCGCCAATCCTGATGCTATTGCAGTTGATGACGGAATCAATCAAGTTTCATATGGGGAGCTGGAAAAATCAAGCAATTCCATAGCTAACGATTTATATGAAAACCATAATATCGGACCTGGAAGCCGTGTAGCGTTAATGCTTCCTCGTGATTATCATTTTCCGGAATTGGTATTGGCATTGAATAAAATTGGTGCTGCTTATGTCCCGATTGATTTGTTATTCCCTGTTAATCGTATTGAACATATGTTAAATATCTCTGAAACAGAACATCTCATCACAAAGGGGACCATTGCAGAAAGTTTGGATTTGAATGTAAATATCATCTCCATTGAAGATTTAAATCGTAATAAAGATGTGGACGTGGAAATAATCAGTAAAATTGATGATTTATTTGCAATCCTATTTACTTCAGGTACAACTGGCATTCCAAAAGGTGTAATGTTTCACAATAGACAGTTCCCGTGGTTCTATGCTGCATATGGGGACATGTTCAACGTCTCCCCAGGGGATGTTATCGGATTATATGCCAGTTTCAGCTTTGTAGCATCATTCCTGATTAATGCTTCCATGTTCTGGGGAGGATGCATCAGGTTATTCAACGAAAATGAACAAAAGAATAGCTTATTATTAACTAAAGCTCTCAAGGAAACTCATATAAATAGTTTAATCTTACCGCCAACTTTGGGCATTCCTATTTTCGAAAATGAAGATTTGAAACTTGATTATTTAATTTTAGCAGGTGCAAAATTAAATGAATTAAGTGAAAAAGATAGGCACACCAAATTGGTTAATTTTTATGGTACAACAGAAGTTATCTTTGCAATCACCAAAATTTATGATTTAAATGATATTGAAGATGATCGAGTGCCTGTAGGCAGACCTATTGCAAATACATGGACTTACATTTTGGATGAAAATGGAAATCAGATGCCCATTGGAGTTCCTGGCGAAATATGCATTTCCAGTCCGGCCATCACTCAAGGATACTACAACAATCCCCAATCAACCTCGAAAGTTTATGTGGACAATCCATACTGTGACAGTGAGATTAATAAGAGAATGTATCGCACAGGAGACATTGGATTTTATAATTTTGATGGTGAAATCGAAATTATTGGACGTGAAGATGATCAATTATCGGTTAGGGGATTTCGCATTGAATCCGATGAAATTTTAACCATCATGAAGAGCTTTGAAGAGATTTCAAACATTTATCTGGATGTTGATAATGATAACCTAATAGCTTATTACACAACCATTGATGATTTGGATATCAATGAAGTTAAAGATGCCTTAAAAACTGAATTGCCTTATTATATGATTCCATCTGTTTTCATTGAATTGGAAAAGATTCCTTTAAATACTAATGGAAAAATCGATAAATCATCATTGAGAGTTGTTACAAACAATGAAAATATTGAAATAACTGATGAAGTTATTTCTTGTGTCGTTGATGCATTCAAAGAGGTTTTAAATCAAGATGTTGTTTTAATTGACGATGATTTTGTTTCATTGGGAGGAAATTCACTATCTGCAATGAAACTGCAGTTGTTGCTGAATGAAAGATTGGATGTCAGCTTATCTTCAAATGAATTGTTAGGCCTTTCCACACCACAGGAAATTGCAAATCACATTAGATTTAATTTAAATGTCCGTTCAACAGTTGATGAGGAAAAATACACTTTTGATAAACATTGCCCGTTATCCGAATCTCAATTAAATGTTTATCTTGATGAAAGCGTCAATGACATGGGCACTGCATACAACAATCCATTTAAGATAGACTTCAAGGACAATTATTCTGCTGGTGAAATAAAAGATGCTTTAATAAAATTGTTTGAAGCGTTTCCAATTTTGAAAGCTCGCGTTTTAAATGATGGGGGAGTTTTATCGTTTGCTTTTGATGCTGAACCGGAAATTATTGAAGGGTCTTTAAATGACATGCACTCTTTTGTCAGAAAATTTGAATTTGATAAATGCCTATCCCGATTTTTAGTTGCAGATGAGGGCACATCAATTATTCTATGCGCTGATTTTCATCATTTGATTTTTGACGGCACATCACTGAATATCCTATTAAATAAATTAGCTTCTATTTTAGATAATGAAGATTCTGATTTTATTGATAAAGGAGCGTTAAGGCAAATCGCATTTGAAGAAATCATCGATTCCGATTATATGGATAATGCCCGTGAATTCTTTGATGATATGCTGGCAGATAATAATGAAGTATATGGCTTGTTACCATCTTTGAACGGTACTGATGAGGAATTTGAACTTATTGATACTTTTGATATGGATATGGAATATTTAAGTTCATTTTTACAAAATCATTCCATAACATATAACCAGTTCTTCACAAGCGTTTTTGCATATACCTTATCAAGATTCAGCGGTTCTGACAAAGTTCTCTTCAATATCATAGAGGACGGCAGAGGCCATATTGATTTATCTAAGTCAGTTGGAATGTTTGTTAAAACATTGCCTGTCCTGATGGATTGCAAAAATCAGGATATTAATTCATATCTCAAATATTCCTCTAATTTAATTAACTCTATCATGAAGTATGATTTGTATCCATTCCGTATTTTAGCTAGTGATTATGATTTGAACTCAAATATCCTATTCCAATATTCGCATAATCTTTTCAGCGATGTAATCAATAAAGAAGATTTGAAATATAGCGTTGATGAGTTGGAACATGACCTGAATGCGGATTTGTCTTTCTATATATTTAACAATGGTGAGAATAGGCTAACGATTAGAATTTTATACTCTTCAATATACTCTAAAAATTTCATTGAGCACTTTAACCAATCTTATAAGTTAATTTTAAATGAAATGATTAGGGTTGGCGAATTAAAGGAAATTGATTACATATCCAATAGGGATATTGAGCTTTTAGACAGTTATAATCAAACCAAACATAAACTGGCTTATGATGATATTCTGGATGCATTTAATGATAATTTATCTGAATATGGAGATAATGTGTTGGTGGGTTATGAGGACACTAGTTATACTCATGGGCAGGGTGCATTCATTGCAAATGAGGTTGCAGGTAAATTAGATGAATTGGGTGTTGTAAAACAGGATCATGTTGCATTATTTGTAAATCGCAGTGAATGGTTTTTGCTTGCAAGCATGGGTGTTTTATCAATGGGAGGAATTTATGTGCCTATTGATACAAGCTATCCCGATGAAAGAGTTATTTTCATGCTTGAAGACACTAAATCCAAAGCTGTCCTTGTTGACAGGAATACCGAACAGCACATGAAAAGCATCATTGCTAAGAATGATTTGGATATTGATGTACTTAATGTTTCAAACATCATTTCTGGAGACATTTCAGCTTCAAAGCATTTGAATAGTGTTGAAGTTGATGACGAAGACATTGCTTGCGTTTTATATACTAGTGGTACTACTGGTGTTCCTAAAGGTG
>NZ_CAMVPN010000087.1 GCF_947169325.1 uncultured Methanobrevibacter sp.
CGACAGTACCATAACCTATCCTGTCAGATTTATAATATTTATATGGATTTGCTTTTGAACCGTCACCGTCAATACTTGCAGATGCATTAAAATAAACTACTGAAACAGATAATGTTTCTTTAGTTTGTGTAAATTGAGTATCGTCCAAATCGTTAGCTTGAAGGCTATTTAAGTCCAAATCGCTTCCACTAATTGTTTCATTCAATGAATCATTTGCAAAAACACCAGACATGCCCAATAAAACACACATGACTAAGCAAATGATCAGAATAATCCTCTTATATTTCATTTAAAAACACCGGAATTTTCATTGAAAATATTTTTTCTGAATGTTATCTATTATTTATGTTAATCTTACTTATTAATATTATTGCAAAAAATCCTTTTTAGGGAAAAAAATATCAGTATAATTTAAATTGAAAAGATTTAACATCATTTTTAAATATTGGAGATAACATGAATGTAAACATTATAGTTATATCTAATTATCAACAAAAATATTATATATAAATATGGGAGATGGAAAATGATTTCGAAATTAAAAACAATAAGCCTGGGAAACTGGATGCTAATCGGAATGATTTTAGGTTTTATTCTAGGGATATTGCTAAACTTATTTGTAGCGGACACATTTATTAAAGATACTATCCTTGTCAACAATGTATTCTACCTTGGAGGAACCGGATTCATTAGATTAATGAAGATGCTGGTTGTACCACTTGTTTTCTTCTCGATTGTTGTTGGAGTGGCTTCAATTTCAGACATTAAAAAGATCGGTACGATTGGAGGTCGAACAATACTCATCTACCTTATAACAACCGCATTGGCAGTCAGCATTGCCCTTATGATTGCAAGCGTGATTCAGCCAGGACAAGGTTTGAACATGGTGGGTCTTGCGCAGGGAAACGTTACAACAAACGCCACAATAACAGATACCGTTTTAAATATGATTCCCGAAAATCCTTTCAGCTCACTTGCAAACGGTGATATGTTGCCCGTAATCATATTCGGATTGCTTGTTGGAATCATATTGGCAAAACTAAGGGAAGAAACAGATGTCGTCAACAAGTTCTTTGAACAGGGAAACTCAATAATGATGGAAATGACCCGTATCGTGATGAAATTCGCACCTATTGGAATATTCTGTCTGATGGCAAAAACTTTCGCATCATTAGGATTCGAAGGTCTGCTGCCACTGGCCAAATATATCGGATGTGTGCTTTTAGGTCTTGCAATACAGGCATTTGTCGTTTATCCGTCATTGCTTGTTATTATGACAAGACTAAATCCGATCAAATTCTTCAGAAAATTCATATCAGTAATGTTTTTCGCATTTTCATCTTCAACATCAAATGCAACAATACCTTTGAACCTGGAAAAGCTTTCTGAACTCGGTGTTTCAAGGGAAGTTTCCTCATTTACAATTCCATTGGGTGCAACAATCAACATGGACGGAACTGCTATCATGCAGGGATGTGCAGTAATGTTTGCGGCTCAGGCATATGGAATGGATTTGGGACTAACAGCTCTGATTACAGTTGTTTTCACAGCAGTAATGGCATCCATAGGAACCGCAGGTGTTCCATCAGTAGGATTAATTACATTGACTATGGTATTCAATTCCGTAGGTCTTCCAGTTGATGCAATCGGCGTAATCATGGGAATAGATCACATTCTGGACATGGTGAGAACCGCAGTTAATGTAACTGGAGATGCAATCTGTACCATTATCGTTTCATTCAAAGCTCATTTAATTGACTTGGATGTGTATAACGGTAGAAAATCACCTACAGAATCATGGGATGATATAACAGAATTTTAACATCCCTTCTTTTTTTATTTTTTAAAAATAGTTAAAGCACATCTTCATATTCAGGAGTTTTTAAGAATACTTTTTTTGCATAGGGACACATTGGAAATATCTTGATGTTTTCTTTACGTGCATTTTCAACAACGCAATGAATTAATTTTTTGCCTATTCCCCAACCTTCATAACCCAAATCAACATCGGTTCTGGATATGACCCACCTGCCTTCAACTAAAGTGAAATGGCATTCTCCTATTTGTTTATCCCCGTCATAAGCTCTGCTGGCGTTATTATCCCTTTCAAATTTAATTGCAATCTCATTTGAGCTCATATTTCAAAGCTCCAGATGGACATTTGTCAATGATTTTGGCAATTTCATCGGCAGGTGCCTGTGATAGGTCAACCCAAGGCCTTCTTGATACGTCAAAAACCTTATTGTTTCCTCTAATGCATTCAGTAGCATGTTCACACAAATCAGGTTTCCAAAAAACCATTATTTCATCTGTTTCATAGACCTTGTATCCCTGTGAAGTTAATTCTTCTTTGTTTGACATGTTCATCACTACTCCAAAAAAGTATTTAAAAATAGATTCTTATAAAATAAATAATTATTGATATTATTTCAACAAGTTAAATTATAATTAAAAATAGTTAAAGTGTGTAGAAACACACTTGAAATGTAAAATAAACTTATTTTTTAGCTTCAATGACAGTCTTTCCATTCATGTAAGGGACCAACACTTCAGGAACTTTGACACTGCCGTCATCCTGCTGATAGTTTTCCAAAATACAGCACATAGTTCTTTCAGTTGCAATTGCAGTACTGTTTAAGGTATGCAGAGTTTGGGCATCTCCAGAACCTGCTCTTCCTACACGGGTTTTAGTTTTACGTGCCTGATAATCCTTACAGTTGGTACATGATACCAATTCCCTGAATGCACCTGAACCTGGGAACCATGCTTCCAAATCGTATTTAATTGCTGCATTATCGTTCAATGCAGATGATACGATAGCAATTATTTGATATGGAAGACCTAATTTCTGATAAATCCTTTCGGTCACTTCCATCAGTTTTTCATGCTGGTTTTTGGAATCTTCAGGACTGCAGAATATGAACTGTTCTATCTTTTCGAATTGATGGACTCTGAATATTCCTAAAGTGTCCTTTCCGTGAGATCCTGCCTCTTTTCTAAAGCAGGTTGAAAGTGCACAGTATCTTAAAGGCAACTCTTCAGGAGCTATGATTTCATCTCTGTGAAGTGCAGCCAAGGTCTGCTCAGCAGTTGCAATCAGATACATGTCCTCATTTTCCACTTTGTACAATGTTTCCTCAAACTCGCCCAATTCAGAAGTTTCAGCTGCAACTTCGCCTTTCACGAAAAATGGAGTTTGCATCGGGATGTATCCTTCAGCTTCCAATTCTGAAAGTGCAAACTGAATCAACGCAAGGTTCAAGTGGAGGATATCTCTTTTAAGGTAGTAAAAACGAGCCCCTGCAATGCTTGCTGCAGTCTCCAAATCGGCACCGTCAATCTTATCAATCAAATCAACATGATTTAATGCTTCAAAATCAAATTCATGTTTGTCACCATATGTCCTGACAACCACATTATCATCTTCAGTGTCTGAAATAGGCACGTCCTCGTCAATGACGTTTCCCACTTTGTATCTGTAGTCTTCACGGAGCTGCAAGTATTCCGCATTTTTAGCAGTCAACTCTTTGATTTCAGCTGCAACTTCCTTGGATCTTGCAATAACCTCCTCCAAATTGCCTTCTTCTTTTGCCTTTTTAAAGGATTTGGATAATTTGTTTTTTTCAGACCTAAGAGAATTTAATTTTCTTTCACCTTCTCTCCATAAGGTGTCATATTCTATTACTTTTTCAACATTTTCCGTATCTCTGAATCTTTTCTTTTCAGAATCAATGATTAATTCCGGATTTTCTCTGAATAATTTAATATCTAACAATTTTTGTCCCCTAAATATTTATACACATTTAATTATGATTTTTTTGTTTTTTAAACTTAATGTTTGCATTTTAAAAAACCAATATGTTTAAGAAAAATATATTAAAAAAAGAATTTGAATATGGCACCGCCGGCCATATCTTTTAAAGTTTTAGAGCAATGTATCTCTGAATTTCGCTTTCACGTCATTTTTGATTGCATCTGAATATGTTTCGCTGTCAACGCTCAGCATGGCAATCTCATATATTACGCGATTTAGTGACTTTCCTTTTTCCGTCAGTTTGTACTTGACGTTTTTCCTATCATATTTATCAGCAATACGGCTGATCAAACCGTTTTTCTCCATATCCTTCAAACAGTTGCTTAACACCCTATTTGAAAGATTCGGCTTGTCTTCCTTGAATTCATGAAAACGGGATTTACCGAAAAATAAATCACGTAAAATCTGAATTACCCATTTCTTATTGATTAACTTAACAACTAATTCCATTGGACATGATTTAATGTGCTTATCAGCTTCCATGAGCATACCTCCTAAAAATTGATAGGTTTATAATGACTTGTTTTTAAAGCATATAAACCTTACGGTTACGGTAACCAAATGGTTACAAAAAACATTTATATACAATCACTATAAGTTGTTAGTGAAAGCTATGCCCATGGCTTTCGGAGATAGCAATGATGTCTTAAGGAACAAGGAATGAAGATGATACATTTTCCTACAAAGAACACGCATGTTGAACTAAATTCAATAAGCAACTGAAAAAACAAGATTTAAAATCTTACCTAATACCCTATAATTAAAACAACAATTACATAAAAAGGAAAACTCACAAACCTCCAAAAAAATATTCCCATAAATATTCATCGGATTTCCCAAAAGGAGTTTTTTGAGGATGCATTGCGCATCACCAAAATCATGATCCCAAAGGTAAAATCAAAAAATTCCTGCTATCTCACACTATTTTCTATAAATAAATGCAAAATGTTATTTCCAATGAATTCTAAAAATATCATTAGTAAATTAAAATTTACCTTAAAATTCGGGAGAGATAATATGGAAATCAAATACAACCAAAGATCATACAACTATCCTAGTATAATTAAAGGATTATTACACGAAATATCCAAAAAAGACTTCGATCACTTCCACATAGTATATGGAAATGACAACTACGGAAACTTCTACAAAAACGAAGACAAGCTAATTGAATTTAGGGAAGACCATATCAAGGAAACCTGCGAAAACGGTGATGTAATCTACTGGGATTATGCCAACATTTGCAAAATCAAAGTGACAAAAAATCACGATATAAAAGAAAGCGAAGAAGAAGTCGACGTCTTTGAAGACAATGATCTATGGACTGGAAACAGAATCCAATTCTAAAATTTAATGGTACAGATTAAAAAATCTGTACACAATCTTATTTTTTAAAAGAATCAATTACAATAATTTTTCTTCCCATTCCTTGACTTTAAAACCGACAAGAACGAAGTCATCACCAACAACAATTGGGCGTTTTACAAGCATTCCATTTGTTGCAAGCAATTCGAATTGTTCAGCCTCGGACATATCCGGAAGCTTGTCCTTAATCTTGTTTTCACGATAGACCATGCCACTTGTGTTGAAAAATCTTTTTAATGGCAAGCCTGATTTATTGTACCAATTTTCGATTTCTTCAGCATTTGGATTATCTTCAACAATATGTCTTGACTCATATTCAATATTGTGTTCATCAAGCCAGTTTTTAGCCTTTCGGCAGGTTGAGCATTTTGGGTATTGTACAAATAACATAATATTTAATTGGCTTTACAATTAAAAATAGTTAATCTATTTATAACTTCATATCGTAAGATTAATTATGAAAACATTAAATACTCCATTGGTTTCAATATTTTGCGATAATGACGATTACTACATTCCAGTTGTTGAACTTGATTTTTTAACAGGAAAGGGCTTCACAGCCATTTCAAAGATGATTTAAAGGAATGGGACATTAAAAAAGACTACAAAGAACTTGAAAATAAATTTAAAGATGAATTATCATATTCCAAAAATGAAAAGACTTCAAATGCAATATTGAGAAAATACACTTCAACAATACCCATTGAAGACAACAGCAAGATTCCGCAATTCTTCAAGTTAAACGATAATGATGCAGACCTTAAAATTATTCGTTTTGACAAATTAGAATTCAGTGAGAAACTGCAATCTGCATCAATCTATCAAAAATTAAAGAAACTTGCACTAAGAGATAAAATCATGAATGATTTGAATCTTGATTTGTCAAAAGTTATTGATTATGGGGATGTTTTGGGATTCATAACCAATCATGATATTGAAAATTACCAAATTGAAGACGTTAATGTCAGCGATTTGGATTTGCAACTGATGACCTCAGAGTATTTAATAGAATTTACAGGCCAGGAATTTGAGGATTCAGTATTTTTTAAGGAATTGGATATGGGTTTCATCTTTAAAAATTCAAAAGAGGACGCCGCTAAATTCATTAATGAAAATCCAAATGTCAAATTCACCATTTATCGGATAAACAACACCAATTTCATGGAAATATCAGATGAAATTACAAATGATAATGTCAATTATGATTTTACTATAATTCCACAGGCCATTCCAAATGTAAATCACAGGAAACTGACTAAAGATGATCTGAAAAAATTAAGCAAAACCAATGAGGTTTCCCTGTTAAAGTTTAAAATTGACAATTTGGAAACAATTATAGATAATTTTGATTCATTAGAAGAAAAACTAGCATTCACATTCTATTTAGAGCTGTTCATGGCAGGAAGAATCAATCAGATTACAAACAAATTCAAATTCTACAGTGAAGATTTCGCATTAACAGATTCATTTAGGAAAATTGAACTTGATAGTGGAGATGTTATTTATAAGCCAGTTTCCAAACTTCCTAAAAAATACAGAGATCTCGGTTCCTCATCAATCCATATCTTCCACAGCAGCGGAGACACACTGATTGCCCAAGGTCCCAAAGAGGATTTGATAAAATTTTTAAAAGAATTTAAATTAAGATTTGGAAAATGGAGTGCTTTTTCTGATAAATTCAGATTTTCAGCTACAATTTCAAATGATGATTTAAAATTATTTGACAATAATGTTCTTATAGATGACAAAGTTTTGAACTGGAAAGATTTGGAAAATTAGAAATATTTTAAAATTTCTGAGGTATTGTCAATAACCTCAATAGGATAATCACTTTCAAATGCATTGATTCTTCCATAACCCCAATTTACAAGCAAGCAGTCGATTCCTGCATTTTGAGCTGTTCTGATGTCAGTTATTGAATCTCCAATATAAATGCAATCTTTCTTATCGAGATTATACTTTTCCATAATCCTATTTACGGCAAAGGGGCTTGGTTTTGAGGGATAATCCGGAATTTGACCATCAATAGATACAAAATTGATTTCCGAAAAGAATCTCTCCACATAAATTTCAAGAGAATCATTTTTTCTATTGGAATTAATTGCCAGCAATATTCCTTTTTCTTGCAATGATTTCAATAAGTCATGAACACCGGGAAATGGGCAAGTAAGATTATTCTGTGAACTGTAATATATTTTTTCATAGGTCTCTTTAAGAATTTCAATGTTTTCAGGAGAATTTTTGTCTTTTAAAATTAGGGATACGATCTCATCAATGTTTCCGCCCAATCTATCAAGGTACTCTTCTTTTGTAAGCGCTGGAAAATTGTGAATCTCTAAAGCTTTGCTAAAAGAAATTATCACATCATGTACTGAATCAACCAACGTTCCATCAAAATCAAAAATTGCAAGTTTCTTCATGCATTAAAATATATTCAATTTGATATAAAAAATAGTAAGAATTAATTAAAACTTAATACTGCCCGCATTGGGAAGTTATAAAAAAAATAAAAAAATAGGATTTATTAAATCCTATTTGCGTTCTCTTTTAATTTCAAGTGCAAAAATACTCATTAAAGTCAATAGCAATACCAGAATTGGATTTCCAGTTTGTTTTTCATTAACTTCAACATCACTAGATTTAGTTTGTTTTTGTGTTTGATCTTTATCTGGAGTGTTGTTTTTAGAAGTAACTGTATTGTCCACTGGATTGTCAGTTGGATTATCTTCCCTGTCATGATTATCATCTGGACCTGGATTAGTTCCATTTGTATTGTTTGAAACAGGAACATTTTCAGGAACATCTACTTCAGGAGTAGTTAAGTTATCATCATCATTAGTTTGATTGATAACTGGTTCAGGAGTATCTGGAACACTTATGACAGGAGTATCAACATTTTCAGAAGGTGTTTTATTAACAACAAACTGAATTGATTCCTCAGGAGTTACTTCTGGAATTTCATAAATCTCTAAAGGAGGTTCTTCAGTTTCATTATTCTTTCCAACAACTTCTGTCTCATTTAACTCGTTTCCATAATTTGGAGTGGAAGTGTTTCCAACTTCAATTTCTATAGGGACTATTTTAGTCACGTTAATTGTTTTGTTAGTTTTGTCATCACCTGTGTTGTTGGAAGTTGTTGTAACTGTTGCAACATTAACAATAGTTCCTGACATGTTAACTAAAGTTTTAACAGCAACGCTTACACTTTCACCAGGTGCGATGGAATCAAATACCCAATAGACATCAGAATTAATTAAAACCAAACCTGCCGGAAGTTCATCAGTAATTACGACATTTTCAGCTATATCTGGACCATTATTTGTAACAGTTATAGTCCATGTGATTACATCACCTAATTCTGGAGTGGAGTTTGATACCATTTTTTCGATGACTAAATTAACGTATGTGTTGTTTTCAGTCACTACAGGAACATGAGTGTTAGTAACAGTAAAGGCATATGCACTGCTATTAGAAACCGCAACAGTGTAACCATCAACACTGACCTCTT
>NZ_CAMVPN010000088.1 GCF_947169325.1 uncultured Methanobrevibacter sp.
GATTCAACACCCAAATGGGTGAATTCTTAGCTAAAGGTGACTTCGGTGGAGCTATTGGAGCTGTCACTCCTGAAGCATTAGACGCATTCTCCGTATGTGGTACTCCTGATGAGTTCATTCCTAAGATTGAAGGCTTAGCTGAAATGGGTGTAACTCAATACGTAGCAGGTTCCCCTGTTGGTAAAAACGTAGAAGAATCCATTAAATTATTAGGAGACGTAATTGCAAGTTTCTAAACTTGCTTACTTTTCTTTTTTTTATTTTTTTAAACCATTATACACAACTTATTACCAATACTATTTTTCAACAACAATTTTAATTATCAAAAAATCCTAACTATATAATATTATAATTATTATATTGCAGGTAGAATAATGGAAATTGAAAATTTAACTAAAGAGATAAGACAAAAAGCATTCGAGCGAAAAGATCCGAAAACCCCCGAACAGGTTGGGGCAAGCTGGTACAATGATGACCTGACATATGACGGAGTTTCCAAAACATTGTTCATCATATTGCCTACCCCCGGCTGTGCCTGGGCTCTTGGAGACAGCGGCGGATGCACAATGTGCAGTTACGTATCTGACTGTACTTTAGAACCTATAGATACTGACACAATACTAAAAATATTTCATGAACACTTATCCAGACATCCGATAGCTGAAGAGGATAAGATTTCAGTTAAGCTGTTTGCATCAGGAAGTTTCCTAAATCCATATGAACTTCCAAAGGATGCCCGTGACGAAATCCTGAAAACATTGGTCAGCTTGGGAAACGTTACAGAAATCGTTGTCGAGTCCAGACCAGAATATGTGAAGGAAGATGTTCTGGATGAGATTTTTGAGATTATTGGAGACACATTGTTTGAAGTGAGCATCGGCCTTGAAACATCAAATGATTACACCCGTCTTAAAAAAATCAACAAGGGATTTACTAGAGAAGATTTTGAAAATGCGGTCAAGCTGATGCAAAAGCTAGGTGAAAGCAAAGGTTACAACATTAAATCAAAAGCATATATCTTTGTAAAGCCTATTTTGGTATCCGAATCACAAGCAATTTCCGAAGCGATTGAAACCGCCAGATACTGCGATTCAAATGGAGTCAATAGGCTTTCATTCTGTCCTGCAACAATACATGGAGGAACAGTCATTGAAAGGTTCTGGAGAAAAGGAGCCTATCAGCCACCATGGATATGGTCATGCATTGAAATCATAAATACAGTACGAGATGAACTTGACATACCTGCACTTCTCGATACATCCGGCTTCGGATCAAGGCGTGGCCCATACAACTGCAAAAAATGCAACAAAGATTTGAAGCACATGATAATAGCCAACAATTTAACTCAAAAGCCTATTGAATATGAATGCGAATGCAAAAGCGAATGGTTGGCCGAAATAAACAATTCGGATATGAATTCATCAACAGTTGAAATCAAACATATCCCATTATATTAATATAATTAAAACTATTAACTAATAATAGGAGGAAAACATGAAAACTAAATTTGTTAGTTTACTAGCTATACTACTCGGATTAATAATTATCATATTTCCAATACTCGGACTCATTGGAGTGAGCGCTTTAATAGGTCTGTCAGTATTGTTGATGTCAATCTACCTGCTTGTTGTAGGAGTGGCAATAATAGACTATAATCGGACAGGAGCATTGCTTGATTTGATTTTGGGAATGTTGCTGCTATTCTTAAGCATATGTTTAATATTCAATCCTGCATTGATTGGATTTATAGCTGAAATTACTTTATACCTTGCTGGAATAATGCTGATTATTGTTGCTGTGGTTTCACTTATTAACAACCGCGCATCCAGATATGGATTCTACACAGGAATAGCAGGAATCGTACTCGGATTGCTATACATAGTAATCGGAACCTACATTTCTAACCCTATCATTCTCGGTGCATTAATCGGAATATGGTTAGTGATAAGCGGTGTTTTAAAATTAATGGATGGATAAACTATCCATTTTCTTTTTTTTTGGTGTTAATATTGATTGGAATCAGTGCAGACTTTGACCCTGTCCATAAGGGCCATGAAAAATTAATAAGCGAAGCCCGCAAATTGGCGGATGAGGAAAACAAAAAGGTTGTTGTTTATCTCAATAAAGGATTCAGTGCAAACCATGCACCTTTTTTTGTTGATTTCAAAGCTCGAAGTGAAATGGCCCTGGCATTGGGTGCCGATGAAGTCAGGTCATTTGAAGGACTTCATCACAGACTGGTTTTATCATACAGCGTTCCAATCAGACTCAAGCAGATGATTGATGATGGCGTTACGGATTACATCACCTCGGCAAGCATATCATTAGATGAAATCAAGTCAAAGGCACAGAAGTTCATTGATGAGGGAAACTTCGTCGGAATGCCTAAGAGCTATACCAACAGAAACGAAATCAGATGGTATGCAATAAACGAGTTTCTCGGATCAAAACTCCAATATCATATAGTCAAGGAATTCAACAAGGACAAATATTCAGGACGGCTGATTAGGCAGTCCATAATTGACAATGACATGGCCATCACAAAGGATGTTGAAAAGCTGCTTCCAAAAACCACAGTTGAGATTCTTCAAAGGGAAATCGATGCCGGCAAGGTTCCAGGCGAGAGAAACTGGACTGACATCTATAAAAGAATGAACACATACTCCAGAGGAAACCTTGAAAAAATAGCTTATCTCAATGGAAACACCATTAATGAAATCATCAAAAGAAGAGTCTACAGAGACCCCGAATCAATATGGGCAGCATTTAGAAGATCAGATTACGGACCCGTCATGACCCGTCTTGCAATAAGTGCAATCGAAATGAAAGTCACCAAAAAGGAAGTAATGGACTTGATGAAAAGCTATGAGGCAAAGGGAGTGATTCCGGATAACCAGAAAGTCCAAAAGGTGATTGACAGGGCATGGTATGTTGCAAGCATGGGCGAGAAGGGCATGAGCGCACGTGAAGCGAATGAAGAATTCAGAAGCCATGACGTTAATGTGGATGCTCCGTTAAGCCTGGAAGCAGGGCTAAATTTGACAAAATTCGAAACAAAAATAACAAAGGAGGGCATCAATACCGACTTGTATGTGGACAAGAACGGCAAAATCTCCGTGCAGTTTAAAAGCGAAGGCAAAAAAATCAAAACCAATCTGAGACTTCCTGCTTTGGAAGTTACTTATCTTCGATACATTATGGATTCCCATTTCATTCCTGTTAAAGGAAGCATAAAAAAAGCCAAAAAGGGATTCAAAGTTAAAGTGGTTATCGGTTAAGCTTTTTCAAAGCTGCCCTGACCATTGTCAAATCGTTATTGTCAAAATAATCTATAATTTCTTCCAACTCTTCACTTTTTCTTTTTGAACTGTTCAATGTGTTGTTTATTCTTGAAAGGGATTTCTCCTTAAAGTCATTTCCCTCCGTTAATGTCAATGCATCAAAGAATTCATCTTCAAGATTGCATGTTTTGGCAATCTGGTGTGATTCAATCAAAAGTGCAGACAATGTTTTGGTATAAGCGCTTCTAAGCAGCTTCAATCTGGCCGCATCACCGACATTATCGCTTATTTTTTTGGTTGTTATGAAATCGTTTAAAAACAGCAGGCCATCAGAATTTTTGCCTGAAAGATACAATATCGGATTATCAGAATCTATCTTGCCAATGATTGCCCCGTCAACGAGGTTTGAAACATGCTTATCAATCTCCAGGGTAGTGTCCGGAGATATGTTATTCAAATCAAGATATATCCCTTTTGCATATTTACCATACTTTAAAGCGACATCTAAAGCGGATTTGGGCGATGTTGCTGAAATTAGAATATCGGATGCAGAAGCCACATCCTCAAAGGTGTCCAACACCTCAATACCTGATTTTTTGATGGCTTCGATGGTTTCGCCAGACCTGCCTTCAAAAGATGTGATGAATTCCATATCCTTGGATTTGATTAATTTAAAAAGATTTTGCGATACCTTTCCAAAACCTATCAAACCTACAATCATATTATCACAAGATTATTTTTTAAATAGCAGCATGTCATGCAAATTAACGCCGATGCCCCTTGAAATGGTGTTGCATTTCGCACACAGCAAAAAGTAGATTTCCTTATCTGACAAATCGATTTCAGTCAGACCTTCGTAATTTCCCATTCCTTTAGAGATAATAAATTTGTGGTCATTGAAAATTTCCCTGAATTCGTCTGAAATCTTGCTGTCGACATATCCGACTGTTCCGGCACCTATCTCGACAATGTCACCGAATTCATCAAGACCCGCATCCAACGCCTCAGGCATGCATGCGTCATTCAATATCGGTTCGGACTTAACTGCAATGGTAATGTCAAGACCGTATTCGGTAATCTTACTCAGCAGCAGTTTGTCAAAAACTATCTCTCCTGTATTGTCAACCAGATAGAGAACTTTATCATTATTCCTTAATGAATCTTCAAACTCTTCAATGTCCATGATGACAAGGTCCTTTTCAAGGGAACCTTTGATTACGCTTTCAATGTCATCATCCAAGGTGAATGCTCCGAAATCAAGAATATTGCCTATGATTGCTATCTTTACATAATTTTCCAGACTGTCGTCATCATCCAATATCTTTTTAACGTCGGGCAGATATTTCAATGCCAGTCTGTTGCTTTCGATTTTTTCCATGTAATATGGGTCTCTGCAGCCAGTCTTTTGCTTGATGATTTCATGCATTGCGGAGCCTGTGCTGTTTGAATTGGTGCCCTGATGGAAGTTTTCACTGAGATATTTGAAGATTTCTTCAATGACCTCCATCTTAAGCATTTCATCATCAGTGGACAAATCCAGCGCTTCTCTAGCCTGCCTTAAAAAGCAAGGCCCACATTCATAACTTATTTTCACTTAACCACCATAGATTATTTGAACCAATTGTATTTCATCGCCGTCTTCGATTACGGTATCCTCTATGACGAGTTCGCCGTTCTGTTTGGATACCATAGTCTGTGCAGATAAATTCAAATCATCAAGTAAATCTTTAATAGTGTAATCTTCTCTTGGAATTTCTCTTTCTTCGTTTAAATCCTTGTATTTTAAAATAAATGCCATTTTATCACAATCCTAATTCCTCTAAAAATGAACATGCCTTGCATAATTCGTTTGCTGCAGGCTCACCGCATCTTTCACATCTTCCCTGAGGATATTCCTTTTTAAGTTCCTTTTTAAGAATATTCTTTATCTTATCATAGCCTCTGAGAGTGGAATACTTTATTGTAGGGTGCTTTTCTGCAAGCTGGTTGATGACCTCTGAAACCTCTCCCCTGAATGACTGCATTGCATAAGGGCAGCTGTCAAAGTGAACTTCAAGGTCCTTTGCAACCACATATAATCCTATTTCACGTTCAGGAATCTCTCTTAACGGTTTGATTTTGACAGTGAACTCCTTAGCTTTTGATTCGGTCTTTGCACCCAATTTTGTCAGGTTATCGGTGTTTCCTTCAAGATAGTTCATCATTATTGCCTGAACCTCATCGTCAAGATTATGTCCGGTTGCAATTTTTGTAGCACCCATTTCCCTTGCAGCCTTATTGATTATTGTCCTTCTAAACACTCCGCAGTAGGTGCATGAACCTTTGTGATTTTCCCTCTGCATTATCTCATCTAATGTGATGCCGTAGTCTTCCTTAAGGGAAACGACCTTATGTTCTATTCCCAATCTTTGAGCATGGCGAACTGCAATGTCAACACCGTCCTGGCGGTAATTGGCTATTCCTTCATCAACTGTCACTGCACAGATGTCAATGATGTTCATTTCACGAAAGCTGTTTAAAATCTCCAAAGTGGTAACGCTGTCCTTTCCTCCAGACAATGCAACCAATACCTTGTCACCCTTATCGAGGAGCTTTTCCTTTTTGACCGTTTTTATTACTTTCTTTTCGATTGATTCTATAAAACAATCCTTGCATAAGAGCTGTCCGGATTGCTCTTTTTTAATAATTACTTTAGGATTACCACATTTACTGCATTGCATATTCATTACCTTATAATTGTTCTACAAATTGTGCCAGCTGATTCAATGTATTTACTTCAAACACCTTTGCTCCTGCCTCTTCATACAATGACACACAGCTGTCCACAACGTCCCATTTGTTTCTGTCTTCGGGATTTAGAATGATTAGCTTTTTGGAGTCTCTTGCCATTTCCTCAATCAGTTCCACACTTGCAGGCACTCCCTTGACTTTTGGTCCTGCCCAGTCCCTGCAGTCGGACAGGATGATGATGTATGACTTGTTGCTGATGTTTGCCATTTCCTGGAACTGCTTGAATGCAGAATACATGTCTGAAGTTCCATGCACCATCATATTCTTGACTCTCAAATCCTTGACTTTGATAAACGAATCTATAAGATATTCCTCTTTTAAAGCTTTGGTTGTTTCTATTACGCGATTGTCAAATTCAAACATTCTTGAGCGCTTAAAAGCGGTTTGGGCCGAAAACATGAGCATGAAAAACCAGCTGCTGATCCACTCACAGGACCCACTGATGTCATTTAAAAACAGGTGCTCGTTTTTATGAGGCCTTGGCTTTGCCTTTACAAGCTCGACAGGAACTCCACCGTATTTCAGATTGGTCCTGATGGTTTTTCTCATGTCAATCTTATGGGAATGGGACTGAACCTTACGCCTTGAACGTTTGTTGGCTATTTTTTTACCTAACCTTTGACAGATTTCAAGCATCCTAGGGTCAAACCTGTTGAGTGTGGTCAAGTCCTTGTTCATCAGTTCCCCATCACGTTCCAGCTGCTTGACTTCTTCAAGAAGAGGTTGGCCAGAAAGCATTTTAAGCTTTTCGTTGGCGATTTTTTCCTTATTGATTTTCTGATAAGCATTATTCTGCTTTTTGATAACATACTTATTGGATTTGGGTCCTCTTCCACGGTATGCAGTTCCCTTCTCAAGGCCCGGTTTGACTTCCTTTTTGACCTCTTCCTTGAAGATCTCCTCAAAGACCTTCAGGAATTTTGGAATGTCATACCTGTCCTTGACATAGACTGCCATCAGAGCATTCTTTAATTGCTGCCTGTCCTGTTCTCCCAAATCCATGTAGATTCTGACTGCCGCATCGGTACTTCTTATGCTTACCGGCAGCCCCTTTTTCCTAAGCTGGGAAGATAAATTTGCAATTTTAGTAATCATTTTTATCTTTTGCTTAAAATATCCTTAATCACTCTTTTTTTATCGCTTTCAGTTTTGATAGCTGTTCCTACACTGATTTCAAGTGCATCATTCATGTTTTTTGTTCCCAAATTGGAAACTGACCTGACCCAGTCAACAGTTCCTCTTACAGAAGGTTTTTTCATTAAGTTGAGATTACGTATTTCATGAACCAGCTTGACAACAACGGAAACGACTTCCTCATCAGCTTCAGGTATTTTGGATTTTACGATTTCAATTTCCCTTTCGACGCTAGGATACGGAATGTATAAAAACAGACATCTGTCTTTGGTTTCGTCAAGAAGTGACCTTTGTGAATTTGAAGTCAGAATAACAATAAGATCGTTTTTAAGCTGGAATGTTCCCAAATCGTTGATTGTGATTTCCTGCTCTCCCAATGCCTGAAGTAAGAAACTTTCAACTTCCTCATCAGCCTTGTCTATTTCATCTATCAGCAATACGGAATCATTTTCGTTTAAAAACGCATTGAGCAATGGCCTTCTGATGAAGTATTCCTCATCGAAAATCTCTTCAGTGTTGTTTGAATCATTACGGGCAGCTTCAAGATGGAGCAGCTGCTTTTGGTAATTCCATTCACCAACAATCTGCTCAAAGGTTATTCCCTCATAACATTGAATCCTGAAGAAATCCCTTTCGAATGACCTTGCAATAACCTTTGCAAGTTCCGTTTTTCCAACACCAGGAGGCCCTTCAATAAGCATTGGCCTTCCTAAAAGCAATGATAAATATACTGTAGTTGAAATTTCATCGGTTGAAACATACTCGGCATCTAAAAGCAACTTATCAATGTCTTTGATAGTAATGTTTTCTGTCTGCAAAATTTAACCTTCCATAAAATTTTTTATAATTACAAAAATATGATTGAATATGAATTTATTTAAGTTTTATGTAATTAAGTATATATTGATCTACATTTAATATATGATTAATTGAGGAGGTTTAAACAATATGGAAAAAGGAAACTTAAATATTGGTGCAGGAAATACCATTA
>NZ_CAMVPN010000089.1 GCF_947169325.1 uncultured Methanobrevibacter sp.
CGCAATTACTGTGTTAAATTTCACACCAATCTTTGTTGTAAGGAAAAAGACAGTAAATCTCGCCTCTTCGCCTACACCTAAGACCTTGGTGTAATCCCATCTGCTTTCACTAGCCTTATATTTCCAGGTATTGCTGCGATCAACATAGTAATCGTATACCAAACCTTTGGAATAGTAATCTTCTATGACATATACGCCGGTAATGTCATATTTACCTGTGTTTCTAACGATAATGTCGAAACTGACTTCTTTTCCAAGTTCAACCTTAACGTTGTTAGATATCTTCTCAACAGTCATACTAGGGTTAGCTAATGTTTTTGTCTGGTTTGTTGAATTTGACAAGGTAATGTTTTTATACCCTGAGACAACGGTATTGGTCAGATTGCCGAGAGCCCTGGTTGTAAACTCAATTATGAAACTTGCGTTCTGCCCAGGTTCCAAATCATCGTTCAACAGCCAAAATCTATTGCCCTTATAGGTCCAACTACCTTTTTCAGCATACCATTTCCTATAAACTAAACCACTGCTGTATTGAGTATCATTTACAAATACATCTTCCAACACCATATTACCGGTGTTAGCTACAGTTATTCTGAATTGAACATTTTCACCGACAAGAACTGTCTCATTTAAGGTATCCTTTTTAACGGTTTCATTATAGTTAGGCACGAAAGGCCAGCTTTTGAATAAAACCATGTTCTGCCTGTCTGTTGGGGTCAGGAATATCTGCATATCGTATTCCATTAGAGTACCGTTCGGCAATACATATGTTGTATCGTTGAATTCGATGCTTCCCTCATTATATGCAGCTATGACGTCTCTGATGAGCCTGTCACGTGAATTTGCATAATGTCCATCAGTGAATACCCAGATTACGTCCTGGATATCGCTTAATGAATAGCTTGTGTATTTTTCAGGATATGCATCGAGCAGATAGAACAGTATTCTTACGTATTCGCCCACTACGGTCCTGTCCAAGGAATTACTGATATAGGTCAGGTCATTAACCAAAACCCCTTCAGTGTTATCCGGATAGAACAAATGCTGCTCAATACAGTATACGTTATATCCTGCGAAGTTACCATTAGGGATGCTAATTGTCCTTGCAGGGTTTCCGTTCAATACGTCACGAGAGTAATCGTGAACTGTATGCTGATTGAAAATGCTTACCTCATTTTTGGAGATAACCGTATTATCATCAATTGTTAATGTATCGACTGCAACAATTGTCTCATTTCCCAATGTTCCTCTGTTGTTTTTAAAAGTTGAATCCTCGACACTGAAACTTAGGGAAAAGATTGCTCCCCCGTGATTAGCTTCGTTGTTGTCGAACAGACAATTATTAACGTCAGAGTGACTGGAGGATATGGCTCCCCCATAGTTGAATGCTACGTTATTTGTGAAATTTGAATTTTCGAATATGTTATTGTTACTTTTAAATCCAGTGCTTATGGCTCCACCACCATAACCGCTGGCGGTGTTTTTGTCAAACACTGAATTGTCGACTGTAATGTTGAAGTTGGAGCAGATCGCTCCACCACTGTCTGCATCATTGTTTATAAATTTGGAATTGTTTACCAGAATATTGTTTGACGGAATCAGATAAGCTTCACTTTCTGAAATTCCGAATATTGCTCCTCCCTTAAGGGCGAAGTTTTCTTCAAATAAACAATCGTCAACTGTTAACTTATTGATGGAGGCTATTGCTCCCCCACCTTCCTCAATCTGGTAGTTTCCGCTGTTTAAAACTCTATTGTTTTTGAAGAGGGATTTTCTTATGTCTGAATGGCCGGCAAATATTGCTCCACCCAATCCCTTCTGGCCGATGTTGGTGTACTCCGACGAGGATCTCGTAAGAATCCTGTTCTGTTCGAATGTGGAGTTTTCAACCACCAAGTTGCCTGCGTATAATGAACCACCATTGAATTTTGCCGAATTGTTCTTGAATGTGGAGTCATAAACGCTGATTGAGTTTGACTGGTGTATGGAAGTTACACCGATTGCTCCACCATGTCTTCCAGCAGAATTGTTTTCAAATTGACAATTGTTAACCGTTAATGTTCCGGTACCCAAAAGGTATGCACCACCGTTTGTATTGGCAGATACATATCCGTTAACGAAATTTATGTTGTTTAATGTTACAGACCCACTGTATTGGGTGAATGCTCTTGCAAGGTTAGCTCCATCAATAGTATGGTTGTTACCGTAGATTATCAGATTTTCAACCTGAATACCATTCCTTAATGTTGATGGATCCTTACCAGAGGCATATCTATAGTCTTTAGTTAAAGTTACAATACCATTTTTAGCGTTCTTAATATCGTTATCCAAATCCGTAAATGTAGCAGGGTTTCCACTATCACTTAAAAGGTCAACATCAGTACTTACTTGTCCAGTTAAATGTTCATTCCCATTTGTTGCGTTTGAGTCTGTTGAAACAGCCCCACTTGCTGAAACCATCCCAATAGACAATATCAGTATTAAAAATACCAATAAGATCTTCAGTTTACATTTCATTTAATTTCCCTCAAATCGAGAGACAAACCAAATATATAAACCAAATCACATTTCCATTCAATAATATAAATTTAAAATTTATTTCAAGTTATTTAAACAATACAAATAATATAACCTAATCATCAGAATGCTTTTAACAACAAAGTACAGCTGATTTAAAGAGATGTGCTTCTATCAAAACTCATCGCATATGCAGTTTAAATCAATCATACCCATCGATTAAAACACTAGACCAAAAAATACCAATCATATCAGTTAAATACGTATTTAACAGAAATTCGATTTTGTATTTCAATATTAGTTTGTTCTAACTCAATAAACATAATATTATATTATTTAAATTCTCAGGAATATCGCCATATAATATGAATTCATATTCCGTATTAAAAATTTTGAATTACATTCAATATAAACGTTACTAAAAATTGTCGAATAAACTAAATGAAAATAGTATAAAATATTCAATAAATAATCTTTTAATATCATAAAATTTGATTTTTAATGATTAACATTCATTTAAAATTTAAAAAATTAAACAGAATGTAAAAAAATAAAAGAAGTTGAAATTTTAAAATTTAAAAATTTTTTAAAAAACAATGAAATCTAATAATCCTAAAACATGTTCAAAATTTCACCTGTTTAATGAAAAGCAAGCAACATTAATTGATATAATTAAAAGACAATCAAGATATTATTAAAAAAGTAATATATTTTCAGAGATGAAAAAAATTAAAGGAAAAATGAATAATGACTATTCATTTACCCATGCCTTTACAGTGTCCTTTGCATCATAGACATTTGCGCCGGGTATTGACAAACCTTTTTTGACCTCAGCGCCTTGGCATATCTTCTTTAAGTCCCTTTGTGAAGAGCCAAAACCTGACCCTTCATGAGTAACAAATGGTTTAACGGTTTTTCCGGAAAAATCAAGCTGTTCGAGCTGTGTAAACATCGGCATCGGAAGTGTTCCCCACCAGTTCGGAAAACCAATATAGATTGTATCGTAATCAGCAATCCTTTCCAATGTTTCTTTTATTTCAGGCCTTGCATCCTGCTGCTGTTCCTTTTTGGCAACGTCAATGCATTCCATATAATCCGCAGGATATTCGGTTGCAGGCTCTACCTTGAACAGGTCAGCGCCTGTAAATTCCTGAATGTATTCGGCAATCACTTCTGTGTTTCCCTTTTCTATGTTTTTAAGGACTCCTCCGAAGTAGTTCTCACCGCTTCTTGAAAAATAAATAACTAAATCAGACATAATAAAAAATATAAAAAGAGCATTATTTAAAAGTTGTTATTAACAACAATCTAGAAATTAAAAAAAAATAGTTAAGAATAGAAAAAATCTATTCTTTAATTGAACGAGCGAGTTCTGCACCTTTCTCGAATGCTTCGCCAAGCACATCATCATCAGGCACAAACAAAACATCCAATGTATCTGTTACAGTGAATCCTGCTTCTTCAAGGTCACGTTGGAGTTTTGCAATAGCTCCTCCACCCCATCCTTTGGATGAAAATATCAATGCGTTTTTCTCACTGCCTGTTCCCTTGAAGTTGACGCAGTCAAGCCAGTACATCATGTTACCGATTCTTGGGAAAGGCTTGTTCATCATTGTAGGAGCGCCCAATGCAATGGCTTTGGAGTCAAGGATGTCGGTAATTACGTCATCCGGACCGTCTTCCTGCATGAAGTACATTTCCACTTCAACGCCTTCGCTCATAATACCTTCAGCGATTTGGTATGCGAGCTTTTCGGTTGAGTGGTGCATTGTATCATATATAACTGTGATTTTGTCTTTGCACACACCAGATCCCCATTCGGAGTATTTCTCTACGATTGGAGCAGGATTTGTCCAGATTTGACCGTGGCATGGTGCAATCATTTTGATTTGTTCCAAAAGGCCATTGTCGGTCAGTTCCTGCAGTTTCATTCTGAGCATTGGAGAGCCTAAGGTTACAAGGTTTGCATAGTATTTCTGCGCTTCCCTTAAAAGATAATCAAGGGAGTAATCCTTATCGAATCTTTTGGAGTGGCATACGTGCTGTCCGAATGCGTCGTTTGAGAACAGTATTCCTTCCTCGGCCAAGAATGTGAACATGCTGTCCGGCCAGTGAAGCATAGGAGCTGAGACGAATTTCAATGTTCTTCCACCAATGTCCAGTTCATCGCCGGTAGCAACGGCAGTGAGTTCCAAATCTGAGAAATTGTGGTATTGAGCTTCCAAAAATTTGATACAGTTAGCGGATGCATATATTTCAGCATCAGGGTTGTATTTATCAATAGTGTCTCTCAAGTATGTTGAATGATCCATTTCAGAGTGGTTCTGTACAAAGACATCGATTTTAATGTCTTTTCCTTCCTGTGCAAATGCATCTTCAATTCTTGCATCCAATTGATTCTGCAATCCTACATAAGCGTTATCAATCAATACAGTTTTTTCTTCACCAAATACTAAATATGCATTGTAGGTGGTACCTGGAATTCCATATCCGTGAAAAGTTCTGCTGTTCCAGTGGATGACACCGACCCAGTAGACACCATCAGCTATCTTTACTGCTTTCGCTTTCATTTTATAACCTCAAAATAATTTAAGTTATATAATTTTATATTAAATGTACTATATATAATATTATATTTAATATCAAGAGGTTTTATTTTGAATAAAAGAATCGATTTACATATGCACAGTTTATTCAGTGACGGTGAACTGCTGCCTTCAGAACTTGCAAGAAGAGCTTTAAAATTGAATCATGAAGCAATAGCGATTACAGACCATGTCGACTGGTCAAACGTCGATACAATTCCTGCCATTCAGGATGCCATCGATGACATCAACGCCAACTGGGACATTACCGTTGTTTTGGGGGCTGAAGTAACCCATGCCCCATGCGAGTCCATTGACGCAATAGCCGCAAGAGCCAAAGAATTGGGTGCAAAAATAGTTGTTGTCCACGGTGAAACATTGAATGAACCTGTGACTCCAGGAACCAACCGTGCTGCAGTTGAATCCGAACATGTCGACATATTGGGCCATCCTGGTTTGATAACCATCGAAGAGGCAGAGATTGCAAAGGAAAACGATATCTATCTTGAGATTTCCGCACGTAAAGGACACTGCCTTGGAAACGGACATGTTGCAAACGTTGCCCGTGAAGTAGGAAACAAACTTTTAGTTGATACCGATACACACTCACCGGACAACCTCATAACATTCGAAAAGTCATATGAAATAGCTTTGGGTGCAGGCATGTCACATGAGGAGGCCATGAAGGCACTTGTCGACAATCCACGTGAACTCTTAAAATCAAAAGGAATCTTATGAAGGCATCTAAACTTTTAAAGATCATTCAAAAGAATCTTGAGGCCTATCCCATCGATTATCTGAGAAACAAGGTGACTGATGAGAGGTACAAAGATCCCCTAACAAAAAAACTTGCAAAATATAACACATCTGTATATGATGATATATATGAGACAGTTATTTTAGATGATTTTGAAATAAAAGATAATATTATAAAAAATATCAAGGCAGATATTGGGTTTTATTTTGACAGGTATGCAGGTGGAGATAGCGAAACCCAAGAATTCACAAAGAACATTTCACTGTATCTAGCACTGATTGCAAAAAAACCTCTCCACCCATTCAGTGAAGACAAAAAAGATGACGTATACTATTTCAATGGCGACTATTACTGCAAGGGACGTATGAAATACATCCACGATGAAAGGTCACTGTGCAGATACTGCGTCTGCAGGAATGTCAGTTTCAGCGGAATGTTTTAAAAAAACAACTATTTCAAAACTTTATATTTTAAAATCAAATCCTTTCCCAATGTGTAAGAGTCAAACAGCTCCAATCTGACCGCTTCATCCATTGTGTCAAAGCCTTCACCATCAAAGAAAGTCTTTGCATTCGCACCGCCTACAACCATCGGCGCAACGCAGATGTTAATCTCATCAATAAGGCCTGCCTTTATCATGGAAAAGTTCAGTGTGGCTCCACCTTCAAGCATCAGCTTTTCTATTCCCTCTTCGTGAAGATAACTCATCAGACTTGTCAGGTCCACTCTCTTATCTCCGCTCCAGAAGAACTTCACTCCTCTTTTTTTGAAGGTTTCATACTTATCGGAAGCCAAAAATTCATCCTTATATTCGTTGGTACAGGCGATGACTGTCTTTGCATCGGAATTTGTTATTCTTGCATCAATCGGTGTTCTGCATTTGCTGTCAACCACCACACGTACAGGGTTGTCTTCGGGTTTTGCATCAACCTTGTGGACTGTCAGTCTTGGATCGTCTTCAAGAACCGTTCCGATTCCAACCATTATTGCATCGCATTCCTTTCTTATCTCATGAACCCTTTTAAGGTCCTCTTCACCTGAGATGTTTGAGCTTCCTGTGGCGGTTGCAATCTTTCCGTCAAGTGTCATTGCAGCATTCAATATCACATATGGTCTCATGAAATCACCCTATATGGTAGAACATTTCCTTGATTTGAAGGAAGTTGACCAGTGTCTTGCTTTCAAGCATTCCAGGCATTACCAATGCCACTAGAATACCTATTATTCCAAAGACTATTCCAATTGCCCAGATTATTTTGACTGCATCCTTTTCTGCAATAGGTTTTCTTAAAATCAGTCTGATTAATGACTTGAAACCTGCATCAGGCCTTACCAGTTTTCCATCATCATTCAGCTGTGTAGGCTTTTGCTGTGAACGGTTCATAACTCCTGCGGAGTAGAATTTTAAAGCCGCATCGATGATGTTCGGCATCAATACGATAAGGGCAATCAGCTTCACCCTACCGATGAATGCTATACACACTATCGCAGCACCGATAATCAATGTACCTGTGTCACCTGGGAAAATCTTGGCAGGATATCTGTTGTAATAAAGAAATGCAACCAATGCTCCAAGCATACTCATGGATATGATTGTAACATCGTATTTTCCCAAAATTATACATGCTATTGTCAGTGATGCCATTGAAATGACACCCAACCCTGACTCGATACCGTTAAGACCGGCAAGCATGTTTGTGAGATTTGAACCGATTGAAAGAGCTATAGGAATTGTAATCAGATACAGGATACCTACGTTTGGAGGTGCCGCCCATATCAGCGGAATACCTGCTATGAAAAGCAAAAAGAATTTTGACCTTGATGAAAGGGCAAGCAGGTCATCCACAATACCTACCATACATACTAATAACATTACCACCAGAACTACCATCAACTGAAATGTGAGAATGTCGTGCATGTAGATTCCTGAAAACATTCCGAATACGAATCCGAATATGATTCCCAAACCGCCCATCTCGGCAACGACAGGCCT
>NZ_CAMVPN010000090.1 GCF_947169325.1 uncultured Methanobrevibacter sp.
AGAGCTAACTTTCATCAGAAAATTTCAAATCAACAAAGTTTTTGAAAGAGTCAAACATGATTTTATGGTAACATTTATTAATAAGTTAATTTAATATATTTAAGTATTCTATATATTACGATATATGATTCAGTATAGCTATTATTGGAATTAATTATTACATAGCTATTTTTTTAATTAGACATGTTTATCATGTTATTTTTATTTCGGAGGAATTATAATGGTTCGTGCTTATACAAGAAGAGATTACATTAGAAAAACCCCAAATTCAAGAATTGTACAATACGATATGGGTAATTTAAGAGATGAATTCCCTGTTTCAGTAAGTTTAGCTGTTAAAAAACCAACCCAAATTAGACACAACTCCCTGGAAGCTGCAAGGGTTGCTTCCAACAGATTGATGCAAAGGGCAGCTGGTAGAATGGGATACCACTTAAAATTAAGAGTATACCCACACCAAATCGTAAGGGAAAACCCAATGGCAACCGGTGCAGGTGCGGATAGGGTACAAAGCGGTATGAGAAACGCATTCGGTAAACCTATCAGTGTTGAAGCGGTCGTTAAAAAAGATCAAAGAATCATCACTATCGATTGCCAGGAAAAGAACTTTGAACAAGCTAAAATTGCATTGAAAAGAGCAGGTATGAAAATGCCGGTTCCATGCAAAATAGTCATTGACAAAGGCGCAGATTTAATTAAATAAATTTTTTAATTAATCTTTTTTTTACTCTTTTTTTATTTCTACATTTACATTTTTTCACTATTTTTCAGATTTTATAATTAAATATTTAAACTTAAAAATTCAAAATTAATATATAGTATTGACGTTGTTTTTTCTGTCTAAACTATAGTCAATTTATATAAATAAAGTTTAATCCGAGAGGTTATATTTCATGTATGTTGTAAAATTTGAGGATTTGAACAAATCCGATATTGGAATTGCAGGTGGAAAAGGTGCTAATTTAGGGGAATTAACCCAAGCAGGCATTCCTGTGCCACCTGGTTTTGTAGTAACTGCACAAGCTTATGAGAAATTCATGGATGAGGCTGGAATAAATGATAGTGTAATGGGAATTCTTGATAAAATTGACATCAACGATACCAAAGCTCTTCAGGCTGCTGCTGAAGAAATCAAAAAAATCATTATTGAAGCCCCTATTCCAGAAGATTTAGTCTTATTTATTCGTGAATATTATAATGAACTTTGCCAAAGGGTCGGTGAAGACGACACTGATGTTGCAATCAGGTCTTCAGCTACCGCTGAAGATTTGCCTGAAGCTTCATTCGCAGGCCAGCAAGACACTTTCCTGCATGTTTCAGGAGATGATGAAGTAATCGAATACATCAGAAAATGTTGGGCATCCCTATTTGAAGCAAGAGCAATCTTTTACAGGGAAGAAAATGACTTTGAACACTCCAAAGTATACATTGCTGTTGTTGTTCAGAAGATGGCAAATGCTGATAAGGCAGGGGTAATGTTTACCGTAAACCCTTCAACCGGTGAAGAGATTGCTTTAATCGAAGGATCATGGGGTCTTGGTGAATCTGTAGTATCTGGAGATGTAACTCCCGACAACTATCAGGTTGACAAAAAGGACAATGAAATCATCAATGTCACAATCAGTGACAAAAAAGTGATGTACACCAATGACGAAAACGGAACAAGTATCAAAGTCGATGTTCCTGACGAATTAAGAAAAGAAAGAGTGCTTTCCGATGAAGAGCTCATTGAACTGACTGAAATGGGTAAAAGAGTTCAGGCTCACTACGGCGAACCTATGGACACTGAATGGGCTTTTGAAAAAGGCAATTTATTCTTATTGCAGGCAAGACCTATCACTACTTTAGGAGATGTTGTTGAAGAGGCAGCTGATGAATCTTCAGATTTAGGAGATGTTCTTGTAAGAGGTCTCGGGGCAAGTCCTGGAATGGCATCCGGTGTAGTCAAAATAGTCTTAGACATCGATGAACTGGATAAGATTAAAGATGGCGACATCATGGTTACAACAATGACCACTCCTGACATGGTTCCTGCTATGAGAAGGGCAAGCGGTATTGTAACCGATGAAGGAGGTGTGACCTGTCATGCATCAATCATTTCCCGTGAACTCGGAATTCCTTGTGTTGTAGGAACTGGAGATGCTACCACCACTTTGGAAGAAAACTCAGGCGTTACCTTAGACGGTAAAAAAGGTCTTGTATTTGAAGGTATTTCAGAAACCAAAGAGGAAGCTCAAGTTCAAGCAGGTGCTGTTGAAGCAGCTCCTATCATTACTGTTACTGAAGTAAAAGCCAATGTAAGTATGCCTGAAGCAGCCGAAAAGGCAGCTGCTACCGGTGCAGATGGTGTTGGACTTTTAAGAACAGAACATTTAATGTTAACTTCCGGTATTCACCCAGGCAAATTCATTGCTGACGGTGAAGAGGACAAATTAATCGATACAATCGCAGACAATGTTCAGATTGTAGCTGACGCATTCTATCCAAGACCAGTATGGTACAGAACATTGGATGCTCCAACAGATGAATTCATCACTCTGGAAGGTGGGGAAAACGAACCTAGGGAACACAACCCAATGCTTGGTTGGAGAGGTATCAGAAGAGAACTCGATCAGCCTGAAATCCTTAAATGTGAATTCAAAGCTATTAAGAAATTGCACGAAAAAGGATACACCAACATTGGTATTATGATTCCATTATCACAAAGCCCTGAAGAGCTTAAACAGGCAAAAGCGCTCTGTTCTGAAGTTGGCTTTGAACCTCACAAGGATGTTGAGTTTGGAATGATGGTTGAAATTCCTGCAGCTGCAATCATGATTGACGAATACATTAAAGTTGGAATAGACTTTGTAAGTTTAGGAACCAACGATTTGACTCAATACACTCTTGCAGTTGACAGAAACAACGAGTTTGTAGCAAAACACTACTCAGAAGAACACCCTGCAGTAATGAAATTAATTGAAAGAACAATTAGAAAATGTGCTGAAGCCGGTGTGAAATGCAGTATCTGCGGTCAAGCCGGTAGTGTACCTCACATTGTCGAAAAACTTGTTGAATTCGGAATTACAAGTGTATCTTCAAACACCGATGCAATAGCAGATGTTAGAAAAACTGTTGCTCGTGCTGAACAAAAAATTATTCTCGACGCCGCCCGTAAACGTCTGGAATAATCTTTTTATTTCTTTTTTTATTTTATTTTTATTTTGATTTATTATAGTTAGGTTGTTTTATGCAAGATAAGCCGGTAGACAAGAAAGAGATTTTGGAAGAATTATCAAAACTTCATGATTTGGACCATAGGTATTCCGATGGCCGAATTTTAGGGTCAATGTGCACTGAAGCACACCCGTTCGCTAAAGAGGTTTATTGCAAATTTCTTGATACGAATTTAGGTGATCCTGGCCTTTTCAAAGGAACAAAAAACATTGAAAATGAGGTAATCAAATCTATTGGGGGATTGTTGTCTCTTGATGATGCTTGCGGCAATATCGTAACCGGAGGTACTGAAGCAAACATCATGGCAATCCGTGCCGCCAGAAACCATGCACGCAAATATAAGGGCATTGTTGATGGGGAAATAATCATTCCTGAATCCGCACATTTCTCATTTAAAAAGGCAGCCGACATGCTGAATCTGAAAATCGTTGAAGCAGGATTGGATGAGAATTACAGGATTGATGTCGATGCATTGAAAGATGTAATTTCCGATAAGACTGTTGCTATTGTGGCCATTGCTGGAACAACCGAACTAGGGCTGATTGACCCTATTGAAGAGGTTTCAAAAATAGCCTTTGAAAACAACATATATTTCCATGTTGACGCTGCTTTCGGAGGATTTTCCATTCCATTTTTAAGGGAAATGGGTTATGATTTGCCTGTTTTTGATTTTTCACTTCCAGGAGTATGTTCAATAACTGTCGATCCTCATAAGATGGGTTTGGCACCAATTCCTGCCGGAGGAATCATTTTTAGAAAGAAAGAATATCTTGAAGTGATGGCGGTCGATTCTCCATATCTTACTGTAAAAACCCAATCAACCATTGTAGGAACTCGTTTGGGAGCATCATCTGCAGCCACTTATGCAATAATGAAATATTTCGGAAAAGAAGGATACGGCAAACTGGCCAATGAGATGATGGAAAACACAGAATTTCTCTACAACGGATTGTTGGAAATGGGTTATGATGTGGTTTGCAAGCCTGAATTGAATATAGTCGCTTTCAATCATCCTGAAATTGAAACCAATCTGCTTGCTGAAAAATTAGAAGATTTGGGTTGGAAGGTTTCCGTTGCAAAATGCCCTAAATCCATTAGGGTGGTTTTGATGAATCACATTAAGCGTGCTCATTTAAAAGAATTGTTAGAAGATTTAAAAGAAATATATTAACTTTCAATCTTCTGTAATGTCTTCAACATACATTAAAGGATAATTGAGTTCTTCAATAAACTCAATTCTTATTATTGCTGTGACATTTTCTACTTTTGTAAAGATTTTGACGTCAAGCATGTCTCCGGTAAGGGAGGTGTAGTCGAATTCGGTCATTGACTGCTCGAGCTTGTCGAATCTGATATTCACATTAACGTCTTCTATTGCAGGTTGCAGTTTCAATGACTCTTCCATGCTTGTTTCCAAACTCTTTTTTGTATTTTTATTGACGGGAGTGCCAACGAACTGGTGGAATAGCGCCCCCATACTTATCGCACCTTCAAATATGGCTCTTTCACGTGTGCTTATATTTGAAAAGTATTCCTTGTCAACATCCATCATATTCCTCCATTTAAAAAGATGATTTTATCGTATATCAGTTCTGATGGTATTGGATTGATGCAGCAATAGAATAATATTGCGGATATGACCAATACGACTGCCAATATGTAAACCCTTTGGTCTTTCGGATAAATCATGCTGAATATTATTCCTGCAACCAAAAATATTGCACTTATTACGAGTGCATTGGATTCCTGAGGATTGTCTTTAAGAATGGTTGTATTGAGAGGATTTGTGTCCTTAAGCTCCCCTTGGATTATCAGTCTGTTTGCAGTTGATCCGATCGGATCGCATGTAATCAGGTATAATGAGTTTCCGCCTTCTTCGGCATTAAGCACGTATTCAGCAGGAACAATTGTTGAATTAATCACATTATAGGTCACTTCACCGATTCCAGGCCATTCAAGCACCAGTTCATCGCCTGCTGACAGGTCATTGAGCCTCAAAAATGGTGAGCCCTGCAGGGTTCTATGTCCGAACAGCAACACGTCACCTTCAAGGGGGTCATATGATGTCGGTTCATGCAGCACTCCTTGTGAGAGGGAAACATCGTTTATCTTTTCATGGACTCCAATTGAAGGGATTATGATTGCGGGAGAGTCTACATTTCTTTCTATGGCAATTTTAGAAGAGAAATAGTTCACTTCTCCCATAGCATATAATCCAATTATAAGTATGCATATAATAACGATTATTGTTGAAATCTTTGGTTTGTTCATATTAATCAATTTGTGTTAATCATATATAGACTTTTCAGTGAGTATATGTGGAACTGATTTCATTAATCATCCAATCTGGTGCATTTGAAGTTGGTATTGTAAGCACAACGTTTTCCATATTGTTTATCAGGAAATTCACTTTATCCTGGGGGGTTTCAAGCAGAATCATATACTGCGCATCCAAATCGCCCAGGTTTATTTGCCTTTCATAGTTTGACAGCTTAACTCCGTAATTCTCAAGCATTTCAACTGTTTCCTTTTCATCATAGCCTTTGATTATTGACCCTTTCAGGAGTTCCAGCACATTGGATGAAAAGCTTTTGGTGTTTTCTTTGGGATATGTGTTGTTTCCTTCAACGCGGAGTTTGGATTTTGAATACTCTGAATCGATTTCTCCGTTTTCCTCATATCTCATTATGGAAAGGACAGTGCAGCCGCTTATTTCAGGGCTTGTTGTGTTGTTGTTTACATAATCATCGGTATAATTTGAATTAAGATACACATCCACTACGCTTCCGACATTAATGAGTCCCGCTCCGGCCTGAAGCCTTGAAACCAGTATCGGCACGGAAACTGTGTTTGGCTTGTCGAACTTTATTTTTGAAAGGATTGTGGCGTCATTCTCATTGACTATTTTTATTGCCTCTTCTCCGTTCATCAAAACGTCCCTGCTTTCGTTGTCATAAACAACCATGGTACGATTGTACTTGTCCAGATTGGAGCTTATCGCCTTTTTATGGTAGGATTTCCAGTCCTTGGTTGCTGGTGTCAGGATGTTGATGCTGTTTACTTCGCCGACACTTCTGGCGTCACCGATTTTGTCTTCCAAAACCATTGCATTTGGTGATGTCACCAGCGGTCCGCAGTAGAGGTCGTGAAGTTCGTTCAGCTTTTCGGTTTTAACAAGTGATAGCTCTTCCTGCTGTGGCTGATACACCAGGAAATAGTATGCGGAAATTATCAACGTAACCAGAATCAGTGTTGTTATTATGATTCCGATTTTCCTTTTCTGCTCATCTTCTGTTATTTTTGTTGTTTTTGGACTTAGGTAAATTCCAATTTTACGATTAAGCTTTTTTAATGCACTTAACTCGTCTTTCTTTTGTGGTTTTTGCAGGTTTTCTTCTTGGTACTGTTGTTTAATGTCTTTTGTTTCTCCAAAACCTTTTGGAAACAATGGATCTCTTGGTTTTTTGTTCATGGTCTCTACTCCTAATGGTTGATTAAAAGTAGATGGATTAATTTAATTGGAGCATTACAAATAATTTTTAATTAAATTAATTATGAGGTAGTATAGGCAGAATATCAACAATAACAGTGCAGGCATGTTGATATTGAACAAAATCAATTTTATCGGTAAGATTAACAGCACGATTAGAACGCATGAGACTGCAAGGATAGGAACGTTGTCGAATTTAGGATAAATGACTGTGCTGACCATTATCAGGGAAACGATCACGCTCAATATCAATGCTAGATATGCATTATAAATTCCGCTTAGATATAATGTGGCTATTATGAATGCGATTCCAGGTATCGGGAATCCGATAAAGTCTTTGGTGTCGATCTTATCGGCAATCACATTATATCTTGTTAACCTTAAAACGCCGCAGATAACAATGAATAAACTAACTAGTATTCCAATTTGCTGAATAGTAGTTGGAGTGGTGTTCAAAGTTGAATATACGAATACTGCTGGTGCAACGCCGAATGATACTGCATCGGACAGGGAATCGATGTTCTTTCCGAATCCTAAAGAATCATTCCTGTTGGTTTTTCTTGCTACCCAACCATCTACTGAGTCAAACATAATTGCAAATATCATTAGCAATGCTGCCAGTTCAAAGCCGTGATTGATTGAACATACTATTGATAGAAAACCACAGCTCATGTTTGACAGTGATATCACATCTGAAATTGTAATAAATTTTCTGATATTTGTGTCTTCGATTTTCATGTTTAACTCCAGTAATACTTTCAACTTCATATATTATTAAGTTTCTCTTTGTTTTCGGCTCATTTTAATCTATATTTGTTTTTAATTATTTATAAGTGTTATTTTTTAGTGATGCAATAATATTTTTTATCTTTTTAAAATTTACCTATTTCAGACTCACTTTTTTTTATCAAATCCAAGTAATTATTTAGTTCTGTTAAAAATTTCTGTTTTTTTAACTGATTTTGATGAATTACCACTTGAAAGATAAAATATATATAATAATATTCATAATAGATATTATATGTTAGACACTAAATAAATGGCTTA
>NZ_CAMVPN010000091.1 GCF_947169325.1 uncultured Methanobrevibacter sp.
ATCTCCATTAAATGAAAATAGAGGATTTACACCAGTAGTTTCGTCGATTCCTAAATCGAATAACATATTCATAGTGCTAGTTTCAATTAATGTAGAATTTCCTAAATTTACATCAAAAAATGTTAATTTTAATGCGATAATCACCTCATTTTTTTGTTACTTATAGTTATTATAATTCATGCTATATAAATTATTTGGTAGTAAGTATAAACTACTAAAATAATTATATCAGAAATAGATTATTCTTAACTTATGTGTTAAACTATGCATATTTCTTTTTACAAATTTTTTTCTTAAGTAAACTTTTTCGACGATTTTGATTATTAAAGTTATTAAATTCAAAAAATAATTTATTTACATTAAAAATTCTTGATAGAATTATAATTAAATTGAAGTAAACTTTTATATTTTTGTTTATTATATAAAGAAAATTGTAGGGGATTAAATAAGTGTCTTTTCTTCTCTTACTTTAGATTAAATATCTCCTTTAAACTCATCAACATTTCATTTTTAGTTTTAGCACCAGTTACTTGCATAACAAAATCATATTTATCAAGATTCACACCGCAAGCACTACAATAAAAACGATTATCAAAAGCAGCTGCACTAGCATGATTATCATCATGAAAAGGGCAGCGGTAAGTATTTCTATTTTCATAAATGGCTATTGGTTCACCCAATGTTAAAAGTGCAAGGTCTCTTAAGTCAACATCTTTAAATAAACCATCATCGTGTGTTGATTTATTAATTAATTTTCGAGTTTTATTTTCTCTTTTTATCTCCTTATTAAAATTATCATTTAAAGATTTTAGTAAATCATTGAAAGTATCTGGAGTATAATATCTATGTATATCAAATTCAACAGGAGTATTGTCTTTTTTAGCTATCAAATCCAAAACCTCATCATAACTTAATTCTTTAGAAATTGGCTGACAATATAATCCAGTTTTTGAATTAATACTATATGGGACTCTTTGAAGTCTTCTGTGAGCATCACGATTAACTGCAAGGTCAAGGGTTTCTAAACCTAAATTCTTTTTAAAGAGTGTTGCTAAATGTTCACTTATACAACCTATTTGATTTAACTGCATCTCTTTAAAGAAAACATTAACATGGAAACCCTTACTTCCACTAACAATTAAATAAGGGTTAATTCCTTTGTTTCGTAAGTAGTTGCATAATTTTGTAGCTTCTTTAAAGGGTTTTTCAAGGAGATCTTCTTCAAAAATTAAAGTTTTATATTCATTTTGTAATCTCTTAATCTTTGCTATCCGTTTTCTTCCAACGATATTACTTTGGGTATCTAGTATTTCTTTTTTAATAGCTGATGCTTTTTTATTATCTACATCAAAGTCAAAAAATAATCTATCGGAATACCTATCATTATTATTTCCTTTTTTGTATTGATCAAGAGTCTTGTAATAGATGATTTCTGCTCCAAGAAGTCCATAAATTCCTGAATGAAATTTCGGATTTAAAAAGTCTAAAAAAATTTCTGATGATTCGATATCATAGTTATAATTGTTACAGTTTAAAAAAAAGAGGTTGTGATACCTCATGAAGATATCTAACATCTCTATAGTAATTACCATTATAATAATCATGATGATAATCTCTTAAGGTATACATAGTTGACCATCTCCTAAAAGCTGTTTAAAACTATCACTAGCTTTATAGTAAACTCCATCATTTGTTAAATCTTTCAAAACTAATTGACAATTTATTAAATCATTTATACATTCACCTACTGAAATAGCTAAAAAATCAACACTAACCTCACCGTCTTCCTGTATTTTGTCAATAAGTTCTTTTGCAGTTAGACTCTCATTTTTCAAGCATACTCCAATAGTATAAGCTAATTCAGTATTTTTTATCATACTAGTGTTACTTGTTAAATAATGGTTAACACCTATTTTTCTATTTTTTTCATCTATTGGGGCATTTCCCACTACTTTTTGAAGGTTGTGATAATTGTCTTCATCATCATGTGGACTTAATATTTTTGAATTTTTTAAGATGCAGCCAACATCTTTTACATAAGTTAAATCAGCATAACTAGCATCACTAAGATTAACGGAATACTCCTCAAAGTTAAAACCTTTTATTGCACCTTCTATAAAACTATAATAAGAATTATATTCATCTAGATGGATTTCATCAGGATAATTTCTACAGTAAGAATTTAGGTACTCCCATCCATCTTCATTAATTGAAATATTTGACAAGGTTAACAATGAGTATAAAATGTCTAATTTAAACTTTAGAGCATTAATGTGCTTGTTATTTTCAATTTCACAAGATACATAACCATTATTTTCATCATTCTTTTTTACTTTATAGTATGTCCATTGTGATGATGGGTTATTTGAATCAAACTTAATTTTACCTATAAGACCAAGATCTTCTAGTGATTTAGCAGTACCCTGAGATTTATCTAAATAATTTCTCAATGTATTGATGTTAATGCCTGTAGCTATGGAAATGTTGCGCCGGGTATATTCATTTCCAATAATCTTGTCTTTTTCCTCTCGTGAATCGCTTTCTTTGTATTTTTTTAAAGCATCTTCATTGTCTTTATAAGCTTCCTCACGAGTCTTTTCAGGCAAATAGTCGAGAATCTTAATTTGTTTTGAGTTAAGTTTTAATTCTTGAGTTTCTGCTGATTTATCCCATAACTCTTTAACAAAACTGTAATCTTCATAAGAACCAATGTATATTGCTTCATTGTTAATTTCAACACGTTTCCTTCTCTCAACATGGAAAAATGTCTTAGATTTAACCAAGGTAATAAAACCTTTTATATTTCTATTATTGAGGGAACTAGGGTCAAACAACAACGTAAATGGGTTAAAAACTATAATGTCTTTTTCAACAAGGTATTGAATAGCTGCTTGGATAATCAATCTGCTCCTTTTAATAATTTCATTATTGTCAGAGTCAATAACAGCATTTGTTTGAATTTTATGTTTTATACTTGTTTTACTAGCTTCTTTTTTAATAATTATGTTTAACTTATACAAACGGTTTAGAAGTTCTTCATCAGGATTTTGTTTAGCATAAGTTAAGATAACTAGAAATTTACCTTCTAATGTAAAAGTTCTTGATTTACCATCAATAACGGTTTTTAACTCTTTAACTGGCTTATTATTATCGGCTAACTCTTTTATAACTTCAATCATAGGTTCACTTAGGACAACATCATCAAAAATTAAAATGTTAAATTCCCCGTAGGAATTCCTATCATAATAGATATTTTTAGGAGATACTGTACGTAATATATTTATGTAACAAGGAGGGTAGTTTTTAGAGGTTTCGATAATAATGTCAGTTTTTCCAACACCCGTATCAGCATTAAGCTCTGTATGAACTGGTTGGTCAATAAAAACTGATGATAATATTAATGGAAGCTGCTTTTTAAGTTCCATATTTCCTTCATGAGTCCAAGATATGCTTGATATGATATTATCAAAAAAGAGTATCTTCGTCTAGCATTGTTATTGCTTCTTTTTGAATTAACTCATCATAATCTAGAAAACTTATCGTGTTGGTTTCTTGTTCTTCTTCAATTTCCTCATCTTCTGGAAACTCAAAGTCAAGTTCTTTTAAAACGCTTAAACAATTAGCTTTGATAATAGTGCTCTTAAAAGTGCTAACAAACAAAACCATTTCATCTTCATCAAATTCAAGTCCTGCATTCTTAGCTGTTGTAAGTAAATTATCAACTAATTTCTTATCTTCTTCGTTAATTAATTTATCGCTTCTATAAATGGTTAAAGTCTGAAAAATATTGTTTATGTACTTAGTCCAGGTATAGATGACTTCTGACTTTTTACTTTCAGTTCTACTTGCTTTTAAATAAATATTTTCCTGATGAAAAAGAATGTATATTCCTGTTTCATCATATTTGTAATTATTTAACTCTTCACTTACCTTATAAATGCTTAGCTCATTTCCTTTAGCTATTTCTTTTTCAATAGCTTCTTTAATATCTTGAAAATTTTCTTCTTCCATTTTTTACCTCCATATGTGGGAAGTATCCAAGGAGAAAAAGTATTTTAAATATTAGACACATAAATTTAATTGTTAATTGGGAGTCATGTGTCTAGGTTACTTTTTCTAACTTGGACATTTGTCTCTTTACATCATGTCTGCTTCTCTTTCAGACTGATATAGGGCTTCTTCTATCATTTGTTCCACATCTACGTCTTCAGACGGTATGTCTAAAAGACCATACTTCTCGCAATCACCACAGTAATCGCAAATTTTATCGCATGCTAACATGCAACGTTCACCTTTTTCATTCATCATCTAAACCACCACTTTTTTGAGGATAATAGTTTTTATAATCTAATAAAAGCGCATCGACATAATCTGTTTTAGTATAAAAAATGCCAGTATTTATCATAAGTTCATCAAAACTGTTATTAAAATCCCATAATATCTCACTAGTGATATCCATTGTTGCATGCATCTTTTAAATTATCTGCATCATGATAATCAGAAGTAGCTTTTAGATAATCGGCAACTGTCACTGACATTACTTCTTTTTTAGCGCAACCTGTTGAGCAAGCAAATAAAATAAATGCTTTGTAGAAATCTTCAGATATATCAACTGCATCTTGTAGGATTTCTTTTGTTAACATATCTTCAAATCCAACAGGTATTGGTTTATTAGCTGTTGTATTGCTTAATGATGGTAATGTTTGTAGTTCTATTTCAAAGAATCTGTAAAATGTTAATATTCTTGTGAAATGATGTGATGCAGTGTTTTCTAAATGTTTTTTATAGATTGCACTTCTATACTTCAGCAATCTTTTTCTTATTTTACGGTTTTTCCACCTTATACCTTCAACTTCCTCTGATTCTGCTTCATCAATTAACTCCTGAAGAGTCATTCCATTGAATTTAGCATATTTGTTTAGACTATATCTATAAGTCCTTCTTGTTGACTCTTTGAGATTTCTACCTTCGCAGAAGTCAATAAAAATTTCTTCAGTCATAATTTTTCATCCTCAAATACTATTTAATTTTCTAAAGCTTTTAAAGACGAAAAATTCTATGAGGAATACTTCATAATACTGTTATAAGTTTTTACATGTCGTGTTACTATACTATTATAATTCTTTTCAGAACTTTTTTTAACTTAATACTTCAAACATATATTACATGAAATTAAGTAAAAGATTTTTTTTATTAGCACTGGCTATGTTTTTTTTAAGTCTTTCTGTTGGCAGTGCTGCAAATCCAAACGATGTAATAAAACTCAAGGTCAATGATGCAGTCTTTGATGTGGAATTGGAAAATAATTCCGCAACACAAGAGTTGATGAAAACTTTAAAAAATGGAAATGTTACAATCAACGCTTCAGATTATGGCAATTTTGAAAAGGTTGGCGAGTTAGGATTTTCACTCCCTACAAATGATGAAAATGTCAATACCGCTCCGGGAGACATTGTATTATACCAAGGAAATCATATTTCCCTGTTCTATGATTCACATTCATGGAGTTATACAAAAATCGGTAAAATACAGAATGTTGATTCAAATCAATTGAAGAATGTTTTGGGAAGCGGTGACGTTAAATTGACTTTAAGTTTGAAATAATGGTCAAATTCTTTTTACTTACTAAAAATATAGGTTAGACAATGTACCAAGATATGATAATCATTAGGGGAGCAAGGGTTCACAACCTGAAAAATGTTGATGTTGACATTCCTCTTGGAAAGATTGTAGCCATTAGTGGTGTTTCTGGAAGCGGTAAATCCTCACTTGCTTTGGGGGTGCTTTATTCTGAGGGATCTCGCAGATATTTGGATGCCCTTTCCACTTATACAAGGCGCAGGATTTCACAGTCTAGAAAAGCGCAGGTCGATTTGATTCAGTATGTTCCTGCAGCGCTTGCACTTCATCAGCGTCCGAATGTTCCAAATATCAGGTCAACTTTTGGAACTTCTACAGAACTTTTAAACTCCTTAAGGTTATTGTATTCAAGATGTGGCAATTACACCTGTCCAAATGGACATATTCAAGAGCCAACTCTAAATGTCGCCCGTGAAATCCCGATTAAGTGTCCTGAATGCGGCGTCGAATTTTATGGATTGGGTGCTGAGGAATATGCATTTAACTCCGATGGAGCGTGTCCAACTTGCAGTGGAACAGGATACATTCGAGATGTTGACAGTACAAAGTTAGTTTCTGATGATTCTAAAACTCTGGAAGAGGGTGCAGTTGATGCATGGAACCAGTTCGGCATTTCATGGATGTATCATGTTGCAGGAGAATTGGGAGTTAGGCTTGATGTTCCATTTAAGGATTTGACTGATGAAGAAAAGGATATTGTGTATAATGGTCCTGCAGTTAAAAAATACATCAACATACCTTCCAAAAATGGCAAATTGTTTGAATTGAATGCGGAGTATAGGAATGCTCACAGAGCCATTGAGGAGGCTCTAAAAAATGCTAAAACAGAAAAAGGATTAACAAAAATCAATAAATTCTTAACAACCAAAGTGTGCAGTGATTGTGAAGGCACCAGATTAAATTCAAAAGCACGAGAAACTTTGCTTGGTGGAATTGATATTTCACAGGCATGCAAGATGAACTTGAAGGATTTGATGTTGTGGGTGCCGCAGGTAGTAAATGAATTGCCGGACAATGTCCGTGAAATGGCTGAAGAGATAATCGAAGAATTTATGGATAATGGAAAAATATTGCTTGATTTAGGTCTAAGTTATATTTCATTGGACAGGCCTTCAAATACCCTTTCCACAGGAGAGCTTCAAAGAGTTCAAATTGCAAGGACATTGAGAAGCCGCACAACAGGAGTGCTGTATGTGTTGGACGAGCCGTCCATAGGTCTTCATCCAAATAACGTTGACGGATTAATCAATGTCATCAGAAGGTTGGTGGAGGATGGAAACTCGATTATTTTGGTTGATCATGACACCAGAATCCTAAGCATTGCAGATTACATGATTGAAATGGGTCCAAAAGCAGGTGCCGATGGAGGAAATATAATCGCTCAAGGCAGTTTGGATGAAATTAAAAACAATTCTTCTTCACAAATAGCACCATTTTTAACAAAATCAGAAGAGATTATCATCAGGGATAAACACGAGGATATTTTTGAAAATGGAACTATTGAAATTAAAACTTCCAAAATCCACAACGTAAAAGAGATGGATGTAAAAATACCTAAAGGGAAATTGACTGTGGTAAGCGGAGTGTCGGGCAGTGGAAAGACAACATTGCTTTTGGAAGCACTATATCCTGCCGTAAAAACTCAAATCAATAATGAAAATTTATCGGATAACGTTATTGATATAGATTGTGAGGGCATTAAAAAAATAGACTTGATTGACAGTGTTCCTATTGGAAAGAATGTAAGGAGTACTGTTGCAACATACTCTAAGGTATTGGATGATTTGAGGCGTGAATTCGCCAAATTAAGTGATGAATATAAGATGGCTGATTTTTCATACAACACTGGAAAGCTGAGATGTGAAACATGCAATGGTACGGGCAGCGTCTCAATGGATGTGCAGTTCCTTCCTGATGTTGAAATGACTTGTCCGGATTGTGACGGCCTTAGATATGGAAATAAAATCGATGAAGTAAAGTATAATGGATTGTCCCTGGCGGATATAATGAGTTTGACAGTTGATGAATCATTGGAAGAGTTATTCGGATTGGATAAAGTCACTGACAAATTACAAAAGATTTCTGATTTGGGTCTTGGATATTTGA